>CAZSJF010000316.1:0-3627 GCA_964606705.1 uncultured Bacteroidales bacterium | reverse complement strand
TGTGTTGGGTGTGTTTGGGTTTTTGGGTGTGTTTGGGGTTTTTTTTTAATCAATTGAAAGAAAACACAGAAACTGTTAGCTGCTTAGACACCTTATCCTTTCAATTGATTAAAAACACCATAAAAAATAAAGGTACTTTAAGCGAAAAAAACGGCAACAGAGTCATAATCCTCGATTATGACGTGTATTCGCTTTCATATAAATATACAGAAATAAATGAAAATTCCGAATGTATTCTTATTTATGAAAAGGAATTATTTGATTATAATGTTATCAGGAATAATGATGTGGTTTCTATAAAATTAATTGACAATGCAAACGACAATTTATCAAAATCCTATACTGATTGCTTAAATCATTATTGCAACATTATCAGTTCCCTAAAAAATAATACTCTGAAATAGTTTTTGATTTTAAAAAATCATCTGTAATTAATCAGTTATTACTAGTTATTGATTATTAAATATATTTGTTATAATTTTAACTTAAATTAGTGAAAATTTTAAAAAGCTGAACATTTCATGAAAGTCAATAACAAAAATTACCGCACAGTCTGGTTTGAAAATTCTACCGTTTATCTTATTGACCAGAACAAGCTACCCTTTGAATTCAGGATATATGAAGCAAAAACTTATACTGAAACCTGTCATGCGATAAAGACCATGATAGTGAGGGGCGCAGGTGCCATAGGGGTTACAGCAGGATTTGCAATGGCTCAGGCTGTTATTGAAGCACCTGAAAAAAACTTTGAAGCCTATATCAGCAAAGCTAAAAATGACATAGAATCCACAAGGCCTACAGCACAGAATCTTTTTTATGCCGTAAACCGCGTATACAATGCAGCCAAAACCTCAAGAGATGCTGCCATAAAAGAATCCCAAACATTAGCAGATGAAGACATTGAATGCAGTATGACAATAGGCATATTCGGCAATGAATTAATAAAAGACGGTTTCAGGATTGAAACACATTGCAATGCCGGGTGGCTTGCTTTTGTTGACTATGGCACTGCCCTGTCACCGATTTATTATGCACATAACAGCGGTAAAAAAATATTTGTGTATGTGGATGAAACAAGGCCGAGAAGCCAGGGTGCAAGGCTGACTGCATGGGAACTTAAAAATGAAAATATCCCCCATGTTATAATACCTGACAATGCAGGAGCTTATTTAATGTCACAGGGTGAAATTGACATGATAATAGTAGGTGCTGACAGGATTGCAAAAAACGGCGACACTGCCAATAAAATAGGGACACTGGAAAAAGCCGTTGCAGCAAAAGAGTTTGGAATACCATTTTATGTTGCAGCCCCGACATCAACCATAGATATGGATTGTAATTCAGGGAAAGAAATCCCTATTGAAGAAAGAAACGAAAATGAAGTATTATTCCAGACAGGGCCGACAAAAAGCGGCAAAATGGAAGAAATACTAGTATGCTCCCCGGGCTCCCACGCTTTCAACCCTGCTTTTGACGTAACCCCTGCCAAGTATATCACAGGTATAATCACTGAAAAAGGAGTTATCAAAGCAGATGAAAAATCAATACGAAAATTATTTTATAAAAAATGATAAATTACTGGACAAAGATCAAAAATATTTAAACTGTCAAAATTATATAATCTGTGGAAATCTGTGTTAATTTGTGGTGCAAAAAATAATAATTCACCACAGATTCACACAGATAAACACAGAAAAACAAAAGCTATATTCAATTGATTTTCAATAATTAAAACCGTACAATAGTTAAAAAATGAGCAAAAGTACTCTCAGCAAAATACAAGTTATACAGGAAGATATTACAAAACTAAAAGTAGATGCAATTGTTAATGCTGCCAATAAAACACTGCTTGGCGGAGGTGGTGTGGATGGTGCTATCCACAGAAAAGCAGGAACAGAATTGCTGGATGAATGCAGAAAACTCAACGGATGTAATACAGGCGAAGCTAAACTTACAAAAGGATACAACCTGCCTGCAAAATATGTTATTCATACTGTTGGGCCTGTGTGGCAAGGCGGAAATAAAAACGAAGAAAAACTGCTTGCAGACTGCTACAGAAACAGTTTAAAACTTGCTGTAGAAAACAATATCAAAACCATTGCTTTTCCTAATATAAGCACAGGTGTTTACAGATTTCCGAAAGAACCAGCTGCTAAAATTGCAGTTAATGAAGTCATTGATTTTCTTAATTCCAATCCTGCAATAGAAAAAGTTTTGTTTGTGTGCTTTAATGAAGAAAATGTTGATTTGTACAGGAAATTACTATAATTTCAAAGAATAATGAGGCAAATATCGCAAATCGCAATATACGATATTTTAACGTTTCCTAAATTCAAGTAATTAATGCAACTTTTTAAGAGGATTAAGGGGGGGAAAAATTAAACTATGAAAGTAAAAATCACAAAAACAATACTACCCGCAATTACAGGGGTATTGACAGTGCTTGTATTTTTAATACTTTACACTATAATTTTTCACAAAGAAGGGATATCACATTACAACGACATAGGAATTAATGATTTGATAGGAGTTTCTCTGACAGAAATAATTGCATTCGCAGTTTATTGGACAAGCAATTTATTAACTTTAGAGTGGTTGGGGAAAGATAACGTATAGATAGTAGAAATAATTGTATTAAATTCGTATAGTTGAAATTTTCTGTTCTGATTATGACTAAAACAAATAAAATGAAAACATCAAAATTTACTTGTTTGATAATTATATTATTAGGATTATTTCTGATTAATGGAAAATCCAAAAAGGAAATAAAAGAAGAATACTGTCAAAAAAGGGTAGATGAATCCCTTGTTAAAATAAAAGACAGCCTTTATGCTTGCAAATATGAATTAAGCAATATTGAATATCGCATTTTCTTAAAAGATATTGAAAAACAAGGGAAGCAGAACTTACTAGAAGAATCAAAAATTGATACCATTAATTGGTTATATGCCACGAATTATTGCGAACCTTATGTGGAATATTATTTCCGTCATCCCGCATATAATAACTATCCTGTTGTAAATGTTTCCTATGAAGGAGCTGTTAATTATTGCAACTGGCTTACTGACAAGTATAATTCAACTTCCGAAAAAAAATTTAAAAAAGTAAAATTCAGGTTACCGATAGAAGATGAATGGATATATGCCGCTAAAGGAGGCGATAGCACAGGTTATCCTTTCCCTTCTACTTATGACATGGATTCTAAAGGAATTTATTTGTATAATTTTACACCTGTTTCCCAATTTTCAATATACAAAGACAAAAAAAGTAATGAATATAAAATAATAAATCATAAAAACAATGTAGGTGCAATTCTTTGGAACTTGGATGCCACCCCTGCACGTGTGGAATCATATACTCCCAATAACTACGGTATTTACAATATATGCGGAAATGCAGCAGAAATGATACAGGAAAAAGGAAAAACAAAGGGAGGAAGTTATTTAAGTACGGGATATAATTTGAGGCTTGATGTTTTTGATACTTACGAAAAATCAGATGTTGATATTGGATTTAGGTATTTTATGGAGATAATTGAAAAATAAAAATCATGAAAACATTTTTGCCTTCAATTTTATTAATGTTTCTGTGTACAACATCGTGTTAAATACACACTAAATATGGCAT
>CAZSJF010000315.1:0-3642 GCA_964606705.1 uncultured Bacteroidales bacterium | reverse complement strand
TAAATTTTGTACAATAATTTATAATCTATATCTGTATCTTTTTTTCTAATTCTGATTAAATTCCCTATTAAAGATAAACCTATTATTAAAGCCGCAAATTCAACTTCTTCTGCTCCTCTCAAACGACAGATCATAAAAATCAAACCAGCCAATCCAAGAATTAAAAAAGATAAAAATGAGTATAAATACTTTTTCATTTTAAATAAAACATGATTATTTTTTATCAATTTCTTTCCATGCAATAGCACTTGCGCCAAGTATGGCAATATTTTTATCTTTAAGTCCTGACGGCAACAGTTTTACTTTATTTTTATATATGTTCAGCATATTTTTTTCCATGTGGGAATGTGTGGGTTTGAAGATAAAATCTCCTGCCTGTGCCAGCCCTCCGAACAGGAAAATAGCTTCCGGGCTTGTGTGAGCGACGGAGTCGGCAAGTTTCAGCCCCAGCAATTCACCGGTATAATCAAATGCTTTGAGAGCTATTTCATCGTTTTCCTGTGCAGCCTCGGTTATCATCTTTGATGTGAGTTTGTTAAACGGCACATCTCTTAATTTACTTGGTGTTGTGTATTTCCCAAGCAGTTCAAATACAGTCCTCACAATGCCGCCTGCAGAAGCGTATGTTTCAAGACATCCTTTACGCCCGCATCCACACTGCCTTCCGTTGGGATCAACGATAGTGTGCCCTATCTCGCCTGCAAAGCCGTCATGGCCATAGACGAGTTCACCGTTCACAACTATTCCGCTGCCGACACCTGTTCCGAGAGTTATTTCAATAAAATCTCTCATGCCTTTTGCTCCGCCGAATATCATCTCCCCTACTGCCGCCGCATTGGCATCATTGGTAAGAACAATGGGAATATTTTTATAATACTGTTTGAATATATCAACAACTTTAACAATGCCTTTCCATTCAAGGTTGGGAGCAAACTCTATCGTTCCGTTGTAATAGTTGCCGTTGGGAGCACCGAAGCCCACACCGCATATTTCCACCTTTTCGCTTAAAGCATTTTTTATTTCTTCTATTTTCTGATATACTGTTTTAAGAAATACATCAGGCTCTTTGTATGCTTTGGTAGAAATGTTTGTTTCTGTGAGGCAGTTGCCCTGCCTGTCAACAAGGCCTATCTGTGTGTTGGTGCCACCTATGTCTATACCTGCGGTTACTTGTTTCATAGTTTTTATTTTTATTAATTGGTTTTGATACTATTACTTTTTAAACTAACAAATGCTGAAAACAGAATATATAAAATGCAGATCATCGGGATACAAAATCCGACTAAAATACCTTTTGAATCAGCAACAGCACCCATGATGGGAGGAATAAATGCACCGCCGACAATTGCTGTTACCATCAACCCTGATAACTCATTTGAACGATCAGGCATTTTATCAATAGTAATTGAAAATATTAACGGGAAAATATTTGCAAAACCAAGCCCTACTAAAATAATTCCTGCAAAAACTATTATTTCAGAGCCCATCAATAACATAACAATTCCCACTAATGAAATTAAAACAGTAATAACTAAAAATCTTGATGCAGAAACGAATTTTAATATTAACGATCCTGTAAACCTGCCTATTAATATAGGAAGAAAAAATAAAGCCCAGCTAAATAATAAACCTATTTTTTCCATGTGAAATTGCTCTTTTAACAGCATTGGAACGCCTGAAGACATAGAAACTTCAGCGCCGACATAAACAAATATTCCCATAACCATCATTAATACATAAGGATTAGCTAATAACTTAAGACAGGAAGACATGGTAGCAGGCTGGCTGTTTGGATCTTTTTTTTCTTTTATGTTCATTGGGAAAACCCATAAACAGGTTAATAAAATCATAACTGCAAAAACAGGAAATAATATACTCCAGTCTAATCCGAACATATATACTACAAAAGGGGGTAACAGAAACCCTAATGAAGAGCCGATTGCTTTAATGGTTTGTGCCAGTGATAAATTACTTGAATATTGGCCTTCTTTTGAAACATCTTTCATAATCGGATTCCCGGCAACCTGTAAAATGGCATTACCTGCACCTAAAAACAAAATGGCAATAAGCAGAATATAAAATTTATATTGAGCTGATGCATCAATAACGACTTTAGGCCCATACATCCCATTTAAAATTGGCAGTAATAAACCTACAAATGCAACTATTAATCCTAACAAAAGAATATATTTTTTGCCTTTGCGGTCCTGCAATAATCCCAGTGCAATAGAAAGTACACCAAACATAATAAATCCGCTGAAAGATAATAACTGGGCACTAAAATAAGATAAACTAAATGTGGTTTTAACCAGTCCGACCAAAGGCCCTACTGCATCTCCAAACCCCATACATAAAAATGACAGCAGGATAGGGTATACCATAGCTGTTTTTACAGAATTGCTCTGAGTGTTTTCCATAATTTTAATGTTTTAGTTTTATAAATTTTATTGATTCCTTCAAAAACAAAGATAAATATAATTAATAAATGTTATGCAAGAATAAAATTAATAAAGATAGTAAGTTATAGGCTGTATGCTATTTATAGTCAAGAAGCTTCAAGCTGCATGCTTATAGCTTGTGGCATGAAGCATGAAGCTATATTTTTGCCTTAGAATAGCAAATAAGCATAAATTTATTACGTAACGCTATTTAATAGTTTTTCTTGAAGAACTCCATGTATTTGCTTACCTCTTTATCTTTATAAAAAGCAGGATAGTTGTTGGATGAAATAATGAATTGCGTGCAGGATTCAGGTTTCATCTGGCTGAATACTTTAGGGTTATTTTTGATGGCATTGAAATACTTCATTCCGGTTTCTTTATTTTCAAAATTGCTCACAGTGACGATCTGCTGGTTGTCATTAAGGAAAGTACTGCTTACCATAAGTTTTTTAAGGCTGAAATTCTCTTTGTTAAAATCGGATATCGCCACTTTCAGATTATTCATATTTATCGTTTTGACATCCACAATGAGAATATACAGATGAATCGTTTCGGAGTCAAATTTATATTTTGATTTCTCTTTTTCTTTCTCTATTTCCGCCTGTTTCTGGTCTTCATCTCTCTTTGTAAGATAGGACAGCATATCTTCGGCCATGGGTTTTACTTCGCTGTCAGGATATTTTTTAATAATTTCTTTCAGGGCATTTACAAATTTAGCAGTATCCTTGCTTTCCCCTACGCAAAGAGCTTTCAGAAATTCGAATTTCGCAAGCAGTTTCTTGTCCTTATATTTTGCAAGGGCTTTATCAGTATTATTAACCACAACATCAAACTGACTGCCTTTATAAGCAATGTAAGTGTCCCTGTAAAAAAGCGAAGCTTCGTTTTTCTGTTCAATTAGTTTTTTGATGTAATTGGGGTCACTTATCATCTGTGCGTATTCGCTGTCAGGAAATTTCGAAAGCAGCAGGTTTTTATAGTAATCTCTTTTCTGCTGGTCATTGAGTTTTCCATAGGTATCATACAACTGGTAATATGTTCCCATAAGAAAATCATTTTCAGGAAAACGGCTTAATAATGTTTCAAAAGATCCGTTTGATCTCTGAAAATCTTTAAGCCCTTCTTTATATATGACTCCTAAATTATATAATGCTTCCTTGATTTTAGCATTTGATTTTTCTATCATTTCCGGTGTTGTGGG
>CAZSJF010000314.1:0-3650 GCA_964606705.1 uncultured Bacteroidales bacterium | reverse complement strand
TGTGTTGGGTGTGTTTGGTTGTGTTTTATACAAAATTTATTAATCGGACTAAAACAAAACAAAATGAAAAAATATTTAAGAATATGGCTTGCATTCATGCCCGGCTTTTTTGTAATATGTAATTCTTTCGGACAATATCCGATTTTCAGCCCAAATCGCAGTAATTATATTTTTGTAAACCCGGCCTTTGCAGGAAGCAGAATATGCCCTCATTTAGGGTTAGATTATATTTATCAGAATAACCCAAATCCCGTTTACAATACAATTTATGCAGAGTTTGACACACACATAAATCCTTTACGGGGTGGTATTGGGTTAACTTTTATTGGTGACAGGCTGGGAGATTCTTTTCAAACCCTGGCAGCAGGCGGAATTTATTCACGTTTGATCCATTTAAGCAGAAACATTGTTTTAAGGCCAGCCATTAAGCTGGAATATACGCAGTCGGAAATTGAATTTTCTTCTTTTACCAACCGCTACAACCTGCAAAATGAAAATAACATTTCAATACCGGGCTCTTCAAAATCAAATTATCTCTCTGTAGGCGGTGGATTATTAGTGTATTCTAGCAATTATTTTGCAGGTTTTTCAGTTGGTAATATCAATACGCCAAAAGAAGCCGAGCTTTTTAACTCTGAAATGAGAATTCCTTTAAAATATTCAATAATTGGCGGAGTTGAAATTAAAAAAGGAAAAAATTCGTTATTCCCAGTACTGACATATCAATGGCAGGATAAAAGATTTCCTGTTGATTCCCTTAATATATATATGCTTGACGAAATCCGGCATTTTTCAGTTAATCTGAATTATAAATATAATAAATTAATATCCGGTATAGGATACAGGTATATTTTCAATTATTATCCAAGTTATCATATTCAGGCAGGATATGACTGGGATAAAATACAATTTAAATATAATATAGGTGTATCTCCATACAAAACATCAACCGGAGTGAATAAAACAGCTGTTTTCCATCAGCTGTCTGCAGAATATAATTTTAATTGCAAACCCCGCAAAAGAAAGATACGGCCAATTTATTGCCCTGCTGGCTTTGGCAGTGGCAGTGGAACATATTATACTCCAGCAATTTTTGTTTCAGCATACTCATCTTCAGCAAATTCTTCTTCAAATTCAGGGATAGCAAATAATACAACTATCGCTGATATATCAATTAAACCCGGTACACTTACGGCAGGAGAGATTAACGATTTCACGAAATGGGAATTATGGAAAGATATTGCCAAAGAAGACCTTAAAACTTTCCGGAATACATGGGAAATAAGTCCGATGAAAAGATATACAGTACAGGTTGTTTCTGACAACAACAAACCAATTGTAGATTGTTCTGTTGATTTAAAGTATGGTAATTTTAATATATGGTCTTCAAAAACTGACAATACAGGGAAGGCTGAATTATGGTCAGGCATGTTTGACGGCGATACGACAGAAAATAAAGACTTAAATATTAAAGTAACTGTTAATAATAATACTTATTCATCCGAAAAAATAACAGAATTTCATGATGGTATTAATTTAATAAAAATACCTGAACCTTGCAATTACTCTAATCAGATTGATATGCTTTTTGTTGTTGATGCAACAGGTTCTATGGAAGATGAGATAAAATACCTGAAAGAAGAATTGAAAGATATTACTGATAAAGTAGGTAAAAATTACAAAGAATTGCAACTGAATCTCGGCAGTGTTTTTTACCGTTGCCTTGATAATTCATACGTGACAGAATATTCACCATTTTCATCTGATGCTGACAAAACTATACAATTTATCAACAAACATGATGCCGGTGAAGGAGGTATTGAAGCCGTGGAAGAGGCAATAGACGTTGCTGTAAATAAACTTGAATGGAGTGATAATGCAAGGGCAAGGATATTATTCATTATACTAGATGAGCCTCCTGACAGCACTGTTTCAATTATTAAAAAAATGGAAAATGCCGTTACTGAAGCCTCTGCAAAAGGGATACGTATTATTCCTGTTGTAGCAAGCGGCACCTCATTTTCTGTTGACAAAAGCCTTGAATACCTGATGCGCTCATGGGCATTAGCTACAAACGGCACATATGCTTTCTTAACGGATCACAGCGGTGTAGGGGATAAACATACTGCTCCATCTATTGATGAATATGATGTTGAATTGATGAATGATCTTATTTTAAGACTGATTTATCAATACACTTATGTCCCTTCATGCAATGATTCTGTTCTTTCACTTAACGGGATACAGGATACGATGGTGATTGTCAACCCTTATATTATTGACCACGTCATTGTGGATTCAACAAAAATAAACAAAACAGATACATCAAACCACATAAACAACACTCTTCTTGTTACTAATAATGATACTATTACCAATACTTCAGATAGTATAAATCTAACATCTGATGAACCTGCAGATAGTATTGTTACAGATACGACAAAAGATTATTTAAAATCATTCAAATATTATCCAAATCCCACCAGAGGCCCTTTGCATATTGAAATTGACGGAAATATCGAAGCTCTGTATCTTTCAGATTTATCAGGAAAACTTCTGGAAAAGTTTGAAGTAAATAATCAAAAAAGTATAGATGTAAATATCAACGGCTATCCGACAGGGATTTATTTTATCAACTTCCTTTATCATAATAAAAGAATCTGTGGAAAAGTTATATTGACTAACTGATGTTACGCAGAAATGAAATTAATACAGGCAGTATATATCGCAAAGCAGACTGCTATTTATGCCACCTTCCTGTATCTCCACACTGCCAGGCTCAATGTAATAACTGCATATATACACAGGGAAACAAATTCCTTCATTATATCATAAAATCCCGAGCCTTTGAGCAGTATCATCCTTATAACCCTCATAAAGTAGGCAAAAGGATTTATAATATTGACCTTCTGAGCCCAGTATGGCATGCTTTCCGCAGGGGTGAATATTCCGCTCATAAGGATAAAAGTTATAAGGAAGAAAAACGCCACAAACATCACCTGCTGCTGTGTGTTTGATATTGTGGAAATAAAAAGCCCCAGCCCCATCACTGCAAAAAGATAAACGGAAGTAAAGGAAAACAGCAGAAAAAGGCTGCCAAGCATGGGTATATGGAACAATATTTTACCGATTGTTAAGCCGAATGCAAGTTCAAATAGAGATATAAACCAAAAAGGAAGGAGCTTTCCGATAATAAACTGATATTTTTTGATAGGGGTGACATTTATCTGCTCTATCGTTCCCATTTCTTTTTCCCTCACAAGATTAAGTGCGGACAAGAACATTCCCACTATTGTAACGAGGATTACAAGTATCCCGGGCAGCATATAAATCTTATAATTCAGGTAAGGGTTATACCAGAAAGAATATGTTATATCTATATTTCCGGATTTTGCGTTAGCAGGCATGGTAACATATTCGGACATAATGCTTTTATTAAAATCAAGTATTATGGAATTTGTATAAACATTAATAAGCCCGCCCGCTGTGCCGTTGATCGCATTGATAAGTACCTGTACCTTTGACTTGTTTTCCCTGAAAAGCCTTCGTTCAAAATCTTTCGGGATATGCAGTATCACATCAACGTTATCATTTTTTAATCCTTTCTCTGCATCTTTGATAGAAAACCCCAACCAAACACACCCAACACA
>CAZSJF010000313.1:0-3658 GCA_964606705.1 uncultured Bacteroidales bacterium | reverse complement strand
AATCGGCTCAAAAATATATCGTCCCTAATGGGACTTGATAATTAATATATTGTGTAATTTTTACCAATATTATATTCCTGACGGAATATAAAAACTTTCTGTTTTTTAATTACAGAATTAATTTTATTCATCACATCAGAATAAAAATTTGCCTTTTTATAACAGCCCCTCATCCGCAAAACTGCAGTAGTTTTCTTCTCCTATGATGATGTGGTCAACAACAGGCATATCGAAGAGGGCTCCGCCTTCCTTGAGCTTTTTTGTCAGTTCTATATCACTCTTGCTTGGCTTTATGTTGCCTGACGGATGGTTATGGCATATTATTATTGAAGATGCGCTGTTGTCAATGGCCAGCTTGAATATTTTTTTAGGGTCAACAAATGTCCCTGATATTCCGCCTTCGCTGACAGGCATTTTTTTGATGATCTTGTTAGCCCTGTCGAGAAGCAATATCCAGAACTCCTCATATTTATTGTCAGACATGCTCTGGAATATCCCGAAAACATCTTTGCTGCATGTAATTTTCTGCTTTTCCATCACTTCAGCTTCCCTTCTTCTTTTTCCCAGTTCAAGAGCAGCAAGTATGGTTATTGCTTTTGTTTTTCCTATGCCTTTGAATTTAAGCAAATCTTTAACTGTGAGCTTTGACAGTTCGATAAGATTATTATTTGCCTGTGCCAGAATATTTTTTGAAAGTTCAACAGCAGAAATATTTCTGCTTCCTGCGCGTATGAGTATTGCAAGTAGTTCAGCAGTGCTGAGGTTTTTTCCGCCTTTTGACAGAAGCTTTTCTCTCGGCCTGTCCTCCTCGCTCCATGATTTGATTGTAAGTTTATTTTCTGTCATAACTGGTTTGGTTGTGATAGGCAAATATATGAATGAATTTTATTTTAGTAGATTTCGGTTTTTATTAATTTTTCATTTGCATCGTAAGAACTTCTTTCTGTTTTTCTTCCATTATCATAGTATTTGAACCGGTAGATAGCAATGCCTTCCCTATTACCTTTCAGTTTTCCATCTGTTCCATAATGACTTGCTTCAATAATATTCCTTTTATCATCAAATTTCCAACATCTAATAGCTATGCTATCTTCAAGATTCTCAGGAACGTTATAAAAACTTTCTTCTATCAATTTCCCTTTGTCATCATATTTATAGCAAATTTTAAGTTTCTTATCTGCCTCATAAATCTCAGTAATAATTCCATATTTATCATATTTGTAACATATTTTTTCTTTAAGATTTTCATCTGCTCCATAATAGCTCGTTTCTATTTCTTTACCATTTTCATCATATTTCCAGCGACATATGGCTATGCCCTCTTTATTCTCTATAAGTTTTTCATTTGCGTCGTAACGGCTTTTTTCAATTATATACCCTTTGTCATCATATTTCCAGCGATATATAGCTATGTCAGTATATCTATCTTCTATAATTCTATTTCCCTTAAGTTTCTTATCTGTTCCATAATAGCTTTCTTCTATCTTATTCTCTTTATCGTCATATTTCCATCGACATATGGCTGCGCCAATATTTTCTTTAAGTTTCTTATCTGTCCCATAATAGCTTTCTTCTATCTTATTCCCTTTGTCATCATATTTGTAACGCTTTATAGCAATTCCGAAATAGTCTTCTTTCCATTTTTTGTTGGTGCTGTAATTACATTCTTTTGTAAGATTTCCTTTTTTGTCGTATTTATAAGTGGTTATTGCTGCTTCATATTTATTACCATACAATATATTTTTTAGATGTTCATTTTTTATAGGTTTATTATTTTCGTTATAAGTAAACTTATAACAAATAGTGTCTTTTGCTGTTTCTTCGCTTATGTTGTCTATACCTGTTGGAATACCTTTTTTATTATATGTATACCATTTAAAGTATTTCACATTTTCTTGGCTAGTAGTCAAAAATGGCAGTGTTGCTAAAATTAGGAAAACAGAAATATGCTTCATTTGTGTAATAAATCTATTTAATACAATAATACACACATTAGAGCAAGAAGTCAAGAGCCAATGAGTAAACGGTAGGTTTGAGTTAGTATTTGGTAGGTTTGGTTGAGTATTTGGTAAAAAGCTAAGGTGTATCGTCCTGAAAAAACATAGATGAAATAATCTGGATTCCTGCTTTCGCAGGAATGGAAAAAGGAAAAAAAGGAAAATTTGAAACTAATAAACAGGGATGGTTTGTGAGATTGGCATTCCGCATTTAATGCGGAATCCAGAATTTAATAATGAGTAAGTAATTTTGAAAAATTTATCTGCTATCAATAGACAATCCCTTTTTCCTTGAGCAGTTTCTGCGCATCAGCCTGTCCCAATCGGGCGGCTGTTATCAGGTACTCTTTTCCCTTTTCGGCTTCACCTATACTTTGATAGCAAATCCCGAGCATGTAATATGATAATGAGAAAATTTTGTCTATTTCTAAAGATTTATTATAGCATTCCATTGCCTTTTTAATGTCGTGCCTGCACACATATATGCTTCCCAGTCCGAAATAGGCTTCTTTATATTTAGGATTAGCCTGTATGGCATTGTTGTAACAGGTATATGCGGAATCGTACTGCTGCCTGTTGTAATAAATATTGCCGAGGTTCTGACTTGCTTTAAAGTTGCGGGGGTTGACCATCAATGTCTGCTTGAAATACACCTGTGCTTTTTCATAGTCTTTTTCGCGGTAATAGTGATTCCCCACCCCATAGTATGCTTTGTCTATTGTGGGATTTGTTTTTATTTGTGCGCCCCACAGCGTCAGGCCGCTTTCCCAGTCTTTTGTCCGTTCATATGTCAGATAACAGAACCATCCTGATATGATAATAGTGATAATTGATATCAGAATTTTTATATTGGCACTCTTTTCATAAAAATAATCAAACCCCACACCTGCAAGGTAAAAGAATCCTATAGAGGAAACGTAAAAATACCTCTCTGAAGCTATTGATTCGCCTACAGGCAATATCTGAAGGACAGGTAATATGCAGAGGAGGTAAAATAAAAATCCGAAAATGATTTTCCTGTTATATTTTATTGAATAAATAACCAGCAGTATCAGTAAAATAATAACGAAAGGAGCAATATAAAATTCCAGCGGAAGAGCACCTGCAGGTTTTTGAGGATAAGGGTAAATAATTGAAAGATTAAAGGGCATGAACATTTTCTTTATGTAAAAAAACAAGGCATAGAAAGGGAAAAGCAGTTTGTCAAGTCCCGAATACACTGAAATATTAAATATTCCTTCATCTGATTTCTGGGCATTAATAGCAAGGATTCCGAATATAAGCGATATGATAATGAACGGAAGTTTGTCAATAACAATATTCCATTTGATTTTTTTCTCCCTGAGAAAATCTATCAAAATAATAACTGCGGATAAGGTAACAGCCATTCCTTTTGACAGGCATGACAGCACAAAAAATATCAGGCTGCACAGGTATATTGCAATGTTCTTTCTTTTACTGTCAGCATATCTTAAATAAAATATCAGGGATGCTAAATAAAAAAAAGTGTATAAAACGTCTTTTGTCTCGGACACCCATGTCACAGATTCAACATGCAGGGGATGTATTCCGAACAGGAGTGATGCTATCAGTGCAATATTTATTTTTTTATTGCTCAGTTTATATATGAACCAGAATACCAGAAGTGTGTTCAGCAAATG
>CAZSJF010000312.1:0-3661 GCA_964606705.1 uncultured Bacteroidales bacterium | reverse complement strand
TAAATACAATATGGTTCTTCTTTAAGATAGTCTCCTGTTGCGGCAAATGCTCTCGCACGGCATCCTCCGCAAACCCGCCTGTATTCGCAATATCCGCATTTACCTTTATAACTGTCTATATCTCTTATTTCATTAAAGAGTTTTGATGTTTTCCATATTTTACAAAAGTTAAAATTCTCCTTCTTTAAATCACCTGCCTCTGCATCAAGGAATCCGCATATTTGCACTTTTCCCGTATGAGAAATAAAAGCAAAAGACTGCCCTCCTATGCAGCCTTTTACCATAGCATTGAGGCCGTTTTTCGCGGGAACAAATTCGTTTTCAGCTACTTCTTTTCGCTTTAAAATACGGTAATAATGGGGGGCACATGTAGGTTTCAGCATTATCGGGCTATTTTTGCTTTTTTCATAAAACCATGTAAGTATATTCTCATATTCTTCGGGCGAAATTTCAAACCCTGATAATTCTTTCCCTCTGCCGACAGGAACTAAAAGAAATGGATGATAACTCACTGCTCCTAGTTTGACTGCCAGTTCAAATATTTTTTCAATCTGTGTATAATTAAATTTTGTTATTGTGGTATTAACCTGAAATTCCAGGCCTGAATCTCTTGAAATTTTTGCCGCATTTATGACAGAGTCAAAAGCTCCTTCAACCTGGCGGAAAGAATCATGGGTTATTTTATCAGCCCCGTCTATACTTAAACTTATTCTCTGAATACCGGATTCTATCAACTTTTTAACCGAATTTTCATCCATCATATATCCGCATGGAGCCATGACCATCCGCAACCCTGATTCTGAGCCATATTTAACTATTTCATAAATATCCTTACGCGTCATTGGCTCTCCGCCAGTGAGAATAATTATTGGCTTGTATTCAGAACTAATATTATCAAGCAATTTAAGACATTCATCTACTGTAAGCTCACCAGGATAAGGAACATCTGATGCAGATGCCCTACAATGCTTACATTTAAAGCCACACATACGTGTTACCTCCCATGCTATCAGTCTGGGATAGTGTTTTAAATGACCATTATTCGGAATCTGCATATCTACAAGGCTTTTTTACTGATGCAAATATATCATAATTTACTATTTTTTATCCTATTAAAAAATTTTCATTTTTATTATGATTATTGAAAGTTTTTAATATACATTTGCAAAACAAATTTAATGTTAAATTTAAAAAGAAATATGAAAAGATTAACTTTTATGGCTGGAATGGTAATATTATTATCATTTTACGCATGCGGGCCAAGTGCCAGTGACATTGAACAAAAACGTATTGATGATTCAACCGCACAAGCTGATTCTATGGTAAAAGCTCAGGCTACAGCTGATTCACTTGCTGCTATTGAAAAAGCTACAGCTGACTCACTTGCTGCTATTGCTGAAAAAGCTACAGCTGACTCACTTGCTGCTATTGAAAAGAAAGGCAAAAAGAAGTAGTAGATCGCTTGAATTATTAAAAAGGGATGAAAAACTTTCATCCCTTTTTTTATTTTATAGCATATTATATTCTAACAATGATTGGTTTGGACGTTCCCATAGTGCCAAAATTATTCACTTTAATTTTTTTGCCACATCTTTCGCAAAATAAGTAAGGATAATATCAGCACCTGCCCTTTTGATCGAATGAAGCACTTCCCACATTATTCTTTCCCCGTCAATCCATCCGTTTTTTGCAGCAGCCTGAATCATGGAAAATTCACCACTAACATTATACGCCGCTAGAGGCATGCCAAACTTTTGCTTAGCCCTGTAAATGACATCGAGATATGCTAATGCAGGCTTTACCATTACAATATCCGCTCCTTCGTTGATATCCAGTTCTATTTCCCTTAAAGCTTCATTGACATTAGCAGGATCCATCTGATAGGTTTTCCTGTCACCGAATTGCGGTGCCGACTCTGCAGCATCCCTGAAAGGCCCGTAAAAACCGGATGCATATTTTGCAGAATAAGCCATAATAGGTGTATTTTCATACCCATTTTTATCAAGGGCTTCTCTGATTGCTTTTATCCTTCCGTCCATCATATCTGAAGGAGCTACCATGTCAGCGCCATGCTTCACATAAGACAATGACTGTTTTGCGAGCAACTCAAGTGTTTTATCATTGTGAACATCATTATTTTCTATAACCCCGCAATGGCCATGGCTTGTATATTCACAGAAACACACATCTGCAATAAGAAGCAAATCCTTAACCTGCTCCTTTACAGCACGCAGTGCTTTCTGCACTATGCCGTTATCAGAATAGGATTCAGAGCCGAGCTCATCTTTTTTTTCAGGCAGGCCAAAGATAATTATACCGGGGATGCCTAAATCTCTTATTTCTTTACATTCTTCCACAATACTATCAACAGACATCTGATAGTTACCTGGCATTGACTTGATTTCTTTTTTAATTTTACTGCCCGGACAGACAAATAAAGGATAAATAAGGTCATTGACAGAGAGGCTAGTTTCTCGGACCATTCTTCTGAGATTTTCATTAGCCCTCATGCGGCGCATTCTCGTTGCAGGAAAGTTCATAGGTTTTATATTTTAAATTATTTTACAAATTTATAACTATTTATGTAATTCTGATTTCCTCATCAGTAAGATAACATGCAGGTTCCTCTGCCCATATATCGCCTGTTACTGCTTCTGCTCTTACGCGGAAATTTCCGGCACAAATGTCAAGATATTTACATTCCGCACACCTGCCTTTCACATGGTTTTTCTTTTCTTTTAATCTTGCCATCAAAGGATCTGAAAGGTCTGTCCATATTTTACTGAAAGGCCTCTCTTTAATATTTCCGAAAGAATAATGATGCCAGAACTGGTCTGCATGTACATCGCCATTCCATTTTACACATCCTATGCCTACCCCGGAATTATTGCCGCCGTTCATTTTCAGCAGTTCATATACCTGTTTTGCCCTTTCGGGATTTTCTTTCAGCAACCTGAGGTAAAGATATACGCCGTCAGTATGACTATCAACAGTAAGGACTTCTTTTTTGAACCCTTTGTCAAAAAGTTTCTTTGTCAGATCTATAATCAGGTCAACGGTTCTGCGTGTTTCTTCTTTTGACAGGTCTTCATCTATCAACCTGCTGCCACGCCCTGAATAAACCAGATGGTAAAAACAAACTCTTTGAATATTCTCTTCAACAAGTAACTCAAAAATGCCCGGTATATCTGAAACATTATGTTTATTGATTGTAAAACGCAGTCCGACTTTTATATCTTGTTCCCTGCAGTTTCTGATACCCTGCATTGCCATATCAAAAGCGTTTTTATCACCTCTGAACTTATTATTTGTTTCACGCAGCCCGTCAAGGCTTATTCCCACATAAGACAGGTCACATCTTTTCAGTTCTTTTGCCAGCTTTTTATCTATCAGGGTACCGTTGGTAGAAAGCACAGTCCTTAATCCCAGTTCTCTTGCAAATGTTATCAGTTCTGTTATATCATTACGCATAAGGGGTTCGCCGCCTGAAAACAGTATGACCGGGCAGCCAAATTCAGAAAGGTTCTTTATCAAAATTTTCCCTTCGCCTGTAGTCAGTTCTCCTTTATATTCAACATTTGCAGATCCGGAATAGCAATGTATGCATTTAAGGGCACATCTCCGTGTTACATCCCAAACAAACCAAACACACCCAACACAA
>CAZSJF010000311.1:1515-3683 GCA_964606705.1 uncultured Bacteroidales bacterium | reverse complement strand
TAATGCACATGTCAAAGACAAAAAATATACTTTTTTGATAACAGGAAATAAAAAAGATATTGACTTTTCTGTGCTTAAGAAAATAGGCGATGTTAAAGAATTTACATTGGAAGAAATATTTAATTACTAGTCTGAAAAAGGATAAGAAAAGATTTTTACGGTTTCTTATCCTGTAATTTGTTTTCTGAATATATCATGAAATTATTTATCCTGTTGCCCAGAGTTCCTTATCCGCTTGAAAAAGGCGATAAATTACGTGCTTATAATCATATTAAGTATTTATCACGTGAACATGAGATAATTCTTTGTGCATTAAATGACAAAAAACTTAGCAGGGATGTTTACCAGTCTTTAAAACCTTATTGTAAATCCGTTTCCATAATAAAACTTTCAAAATTATGTATTGTAATTAATATTTTAAAAGCATTTTTCACAGAAAAGCCTTTGCAGGTAGGCTATTTCTATAATAATAAGGTTCAGAAAAAAATAAATAAACTGATCAGAGAAAATAATCCTGACCATATATTCTGCCAGTTGATACGTGCTGCAGAATATGTAAAAAATATAAACATCCCCAAAACCTTAGATTATCAGGACGCTTTTTCAAAAGGCGTTGAACGCAGGATAAGCCTCTCCCCTTTTTATATGAAACCCTTATTGAAACTGGAATATGTCAGGCTTAAAAAATACGAGAATCATATTTTTGAATATTTTAATAACAAAATAATTATTTCATCCCAGGACAGGGGCTTAATAGAGCATAAAGAAAAAGATAAAATTACAATTATCC
Organism: uncultured Bacteroidales bacterium; assembly: GCA_964606705.1. GTDB lineage: Bacteria > Bacteroidota > Bacteroidia > Bacteroidales > CAZSJF01 > CAZSJF01. Next base: position 2,893 of record CAZSJF010000311.1, on the reverse strand, counting down.
CTAATGGTGTTGACACTGGTTATTTCAAACCTGTTACAAAAGAAAAAAAATATGAACTGCTGTTTACAGGAAATATGAATTATATCCCTAATGTGATAGGAGCTGAATTTCTTGTAAGAAAAGTCCTTCCGGAGTTAAAGAAAAAATACCCGCAGATAAAAGTTATGCTTGCAGGAGCTAATCCTTGTTACAGAATAAAATCCCTTAAATCCGATAATGTTGAAGTCACAGGATGGGTTGATGATATGAGAAACTGCTACGCCATATCGGAAATATTCATTGCCCCCATGCAGATAGGAATAGGCCTGCAGAATAAATTACTTGAAGCAATGGCAATGCAGCTGCCATGTATAACTTCCCGCCTCGCAAACAATGCCCTTTCAGCAAAAGAAAACTGCGAGATACTTATTGGTAATAATGTGGAGGAATATGTTAAACATATTTTCTTTTTGCTTGAAAATAAAGATAAAGCATACGAAATAGCATTGAACGGATATGACTTTGTTGTTAAAAATTATAACTGGGAAAATTTAACCGGGAAATTATCCGATATTATTAAAAGTAAATAATGTCACAAATCTACTTCCACAACTTTATTTTCATCAACATAAACCAAAAGAGAGGCAGAAACAGTGTATCCCATTTCTGAAAGTAAACCAGAGTATTGATTTATCTGCTTTATATGATAATCTTCGGGCTTCCCTGTCTTAAAATCAATCACTGCGGCTTTTTTATTATCATAAATCACAACACGGTCGGGCCTTAAAATATTACCATCGGCAGTCAGTATTTCATGCTCTGTTTTAACATTTAATCCCTTTTTAAAATACGGTTCTATCTTCGGATTTAACAGCAATACGTTTAACTTTTCTGACAGTTCTTGCTTTTCCGTGACATCAATAAATCCATGTAAAAACATTTTTTCAACAACAGGTTCAATATTTTCAATATTGCCGATCATTGAAAGAGCATAATGCACAGTCTTTCCCCACTGCCTGCTTTTCTCTGAATTTTCAATATCCCACATATCATAAGAAAAAGATTTCTGTATCAGCCTGTCTCTCCAGTCAGTTGATACAAATGATTTTAAATCATATTTTATATCTCTTGATTTTTCGGTGGCTGCATGCTTTACTGCCGTTCCGTATTCATATTTTAATTTTTCTTTTTCCCATTTACCTGTATTCTTCAAAAAATCCGCAAAAAAGGAAGGCACATCAAGTTTTCTGGATTCGGACACAGGCAACTCTGTGAGCACATATAACCTCTCCGAAGGCCTTGTCATTACTACATACAGCAGGTTAATCATGTCTAACCTTGATTTTTCCATTTCTTTCCGGTATACGTCTGCAACCACCAACCAAACACACCCAACACA
>CAZSJF010000311.1:0-1505 GCA_964606705.1 uncultured Bacteroidales bacterium | reverse complement strand
TACGTCTGCAAAATCCGTTTCCTGAAGTTTTTTCTTCATGGGAAGTAAAGCAATATCCATATTGCTTAACTCTTTGTCGGAAAGATTCACCCATAAGTATTTCTTGCTTTCTTTTTCTTCTTCATCAGCAAAAGCATAAATTACCACAGGAAATTCAAGGCCTTTCGCCTTGTGGATGGTCATTACCCTTACTGCATTTATCTCTTCTGAAACCACTATTGAAGATTTATTCCTGCGCATATCCCACCACTCAATAAAATCTACAATATTGTTACCATTCTTCATTGAGTATGCATGTATTTCGTCAAGAAAAAATTGTATATACGGATTTGCAGGAACATTAAGGCAGAATATCCTTATAATCTTTTCACATAAATCATACAGGGGAAGGTTAACCATGTACGCTGCAGGAATATTATATCCATGCCTGTTCATAAATGAACCAAAAGCATCTTTACGCTTCATTACTTCCTGCAAATCTTCGTTCAAGCCTGTGGAGATTATCCTGCCGGTTTTTAAAAGGTAATTTATTATTTCAGTCTTTACAATATTGTCATCAGGGTTATAAACGTACCTCATCACGGCATAAGTGAAATTTACGACCTGAGAATTGCTCAGAAGCAGTGATTCGGATGAAACAACTTCAACATCATTTTCAATAAGATGCTTTGCAATCCTGCTTGCCTTATTATTAGTACGGCATAATACAGCTATGTCTTTAAAGGAAAATCCATCTTCAATCAGTTCCTTCACTATTTTCAAAGTACCCTTGAAATTGAAATCCTCAAAAGTGCCTTCTGATGAGGATTTGTCATAAAATTCAATGCTTATAAGCCCTCCCCTGTTATCATTTTTAAGTTCCTGTTTTACATCCTTGTATATTCCCTGATAATCCGGTGAAAGATTTTTTGATGCTTCCCTGAAAAAATCATTATTAAACTCTACAATCTCTGCTTTTGAGCGGAAATTGATATTAAGTTTTCTTTCTTCATGATTCCTTTTAATGCTTTCCTGTCTTTCTTCCAGAATCTGATTTCCCTCTGCATCCATTATTTCAGGAAGGTTTTCAAATTGTTCAACCTCTCCGCTCCTCCACCTGTATATCGCCTGTTTACCGTCACCTACAACCATGTTAAAATATCCTTCTGCCAGAGAATTTTCCACAAGTGGCAGCAGGTTATGCCACTGAAGCACCGATGTGTCCTGAAACTCATCAATAAGGAAATGTTTGTATCTCTCGCCCAGGCGCTCATATATGAAAGGCACCGGCTCGTTCATCACTATCTCCGCAATCCTTTTATTAAATTCAGATATATGGATAATGCTGTCTTCCGTCTTCAGCCTGTCCAGCATTTTCTGTATTTCGTTCAGCACAGCTACAGGATAAATATTTTTTCCTATAAGAGTCATCAGCACATAATGTTTGTATTGCTTTTCAATACATTCCCGTATAAGATTATAAAATTCAATGAGCCGGCTTTTTATTGCATCAATAGCATTCTTAT
>CAZSJF010000310.1:0-3686 GCA_964606705.1 uncultured Bacteroidales bacterium | reverse complement strand
TGTGTTGGGTGTGTTTGGTTGTTTGGTGTAGGAAAAGGAAATCATCTTTTAACCATTTTGGGATTCGCAGGCGCTCTCCTTCATACATTGAACCACTCACTTTTTAAATCACTTTTATTTTTATACATCGCAATTTTATTTATATGATTTTAAAGCTTCTGTAAGAGTTTTTATTGTTAGACTCATACAATGATGTTTTGAGGCAGGGACATCCTGAAGATGTTCTAATATATCTCTTTCACTTATTTGTTTTGCCTGCCCTATTGTTTTGTTTTTAATTATTTGTGTGAGTGCAGAGCCGGAAGTAAATGGCCCTGCACATCCTGTTGCCTGAAATTTAGCTTCTTTTATTACTTCTGATTCAATTTTTAAATATATTTTGAATGTGTCGCCACATGATCCGGTATATGCATAAGCAACATCAGGATTTTCAATTATACCAACATTTACTTTATTAATATAATATTCTATTGCCTTATCAGAATACCCTAATTCTTTTAACATTTCTTTCATTTTTTAAAATATTAAAATATATTACAATCAGTTGTTACATTCGTGTTCATGGCTTTCTCCATGATGTTGTTCATGTTGATGACAGCTTTTGCCGCTGTCAGAAATCATTCCTGCTGCAAATTGTTTTACAACATCAGCTGTATTTCCTGAACATCCGCGGATAACTTTTATTCCTGAATTATTCAGAACATTAATAGCACCTTCACCGATACCACCTGCAAGCATTATTGTTACTCCGTTTTCAGATAATACACCTGCAATATTTGACTTACAACCGCACCCTTGCTCTGATTTAATCAGTTGTTCATCTTTTATTTCGCCTTTTTCTGAAATAGTATAAATACTATAAAATTCACAATGGCCAAAATGGTCATCAATCTGGTTATTTTTTGTTACCGGTACTGCAATTTTCATTTTTTATTCCTCCTTATTTTAATATTATTATTTACAAATATTTATTTAAAATCAAACCAATAAATAGCATTATTGGGACATTCTGAAATACATAATCCACACGCATCACATTGTTCGTAAATAAAAACAATATTATTTGGGTTACATGGTACTTTCATGGTGATACAATATTTTATACATTTAGAACATATATATTTTGATGTTTTAACAATTACACCATTTGGACAAGCTACCATACATTTTTTACATCCTGCACATTTTGCAGAATCTACAACAGGTATTCTATTTTTTATAAGTTCGCTCATTAAATGTGTTTAGATATAACCTGAATTCAGATTTTATCTAAACCTTGTTTTAAATCTTCAATAATATCTTCAACATCTTCTATACCAACGGCAAAGCGGATTAAATCATCGGTAATTCCTGCGTTTAATTTATCTTCGGTAGATACTTTTGCATGTGTCATTGAAGCAGGGTGCTGAATTAATGTTTCTATGCCTCCTAGTGAGACGGCCAACATAGCCAAATGTACATTATTCATTAATATTTTTGCTGCATCATAGCCTCCTTTAAGCCCAAAGCTTATCATTGTGCCGGAGCCTTTCATTTGGTTTTTGCCTAAATCGTATTGTGGATGAGACTTTAATCCCGGATATTTTATCCATGCAACTTTGGGATGTTCATTCAGAAATTCTGCAACTTTTTGAGCATTTTCCTGCGCTCTGTCAATACGTACCGACAATGTTTTTAATCCCCGCATTACCATATAAGCCTGATGTGGATCCATATTACAACCTAAATTAATCATCATGTTGCGTAGCTGCTCATAAATATTTTTTTCTTTTGCAACTATAATTCCGGCAACAATATCAGCGTGTCCGTTAATAAATTTTGTCATGGAATGAAAAACAATACCAGCACCTAAATTCAGTGGATTTTGCAAATAAGGGCTGCAAAAAGTATTGTCAACTACTAATAAAATATTGTTTTTATGAGCAATTTCAGCACAGGCAGCAATATCAGTAATTCCCATTGTAGGATTGGCAGGTGTTTCTATATATAGTATTTTTGTATTTGGGCGAATGGCTTTTTCTATTGTTGTGATATCAGTTGTATTAATATATGAAGATTGAAATCCGAAACGTATAAATTGTTTTTCCATTACACTACGGGAGGGGCCATAAATTGCGTCAGTACTAACAATGTGGTCGCCATTGCTTAAAAGAGCCAGGTAAATTGTAGTAACTGCTGCCATCCCGGAGCTTACAGCAATACCACCATAACCGTTTTCTAATATAGCAATTTGCCGTTCAAGTGCATTAATAGTCGGATTACCTATACGCGTATATATATACCCGCCACTTTTCCCTGCAAAACATTTGGCAGCCTCCTCAGCATCTTCAAAACAGAATGTAGATGTTTGATAAATGGGGACAGTTGCTGAACCAAATTGGTCATCAATTTCTCCTGCATGGATTAACTTGGTGCTAAAACCTGATTTTCCCGTATCCATATTTTTATATTAAAGTTATTACTATGAATTAATAAGATTACAATTTTTCAAATCTTGCTTGAAAAAATCTCAAATACTTTGGTTCATAAACCATTTTCAATCCTGTAATTTTTTTTCTCATACTATAAACATACTTTACTGATTCAGCGACAACATCCATATGGGCTTGGGTATATACTCTTCTGGGTATAGTTAAACGTACCAATTCTAAGTTAGGATAAATATGCTCTCCCGTATCCTTATTCCTTCCAGCAGAAACAATACCCCTTTCCATAGATCTAACGCCGGAATCTAAATATAATTCTGCAGCTAAAGCTTGAGCAGGGAATTTATCCTGAGAAATATGGGGTAAGATTCTTTTAGCATCCAAGAATATCCCATGTGTCCCAATTGGGTTTACAATAGGAATATTTGCATCTAAGAGTTTTTGTCCAAGATATTGTACTTGTCCTACCCGTGCTTTAATATGATCATCCGAAACGGACTCCGTTATTCCGATGGCAAGTGCTTCCATATCTCTTCCTGCTAATCCTCCGTAAGTATGTAATCCTTCGTATATTACAACCATATTCCTTGCTTCTTCAAAGATATCAAAATCATTCATTGCCAGGAAGCCGCCTATGTTGACCAATGCATCTTTTTTGGAACTCATAGTAGCAATATCTGTTAAATTACAAATTTCTTTAACTATCTCTGCAGTATTTTTATTAGCATAACCTTCTTCAAGTTGTTGAATCATATAAGCATTTTCTGCAACTCTTGTCATATCATGTACAATCTTTATACCATATTTTTGTGTTAGTTTACGCACTTTTCTTAAGTTAGCTAAAGAAAGAGGTTGGCCACCAGCCATATTTACGGTTGTTGCAATACATACATATGGTATTTTATTTACTCCTTTAGTTCTGATTATATTTTCTAATTTTTGTATATCAATATTCCCTTTAAATTTATGTTGACTCTCAGCATCGTGAGCCTCATCTATTATTACATCAACAAATGTACCTCCTGCTAATTCCTGATGTAAACGAGTGGTTGTGAAATACATGTTGCCAGGCACAAAATCTCCTTTTTTTATCATGATTTTAGAAATTATATGTTCAGCAGCTCTGCCTTGATGGGTAGGTATAACATACTTATATCCATAATACTTCTGAATAGCCTCTTCCATATGATAGAAATTTCTGCTTCCTGCGTATGCTTCATCTCCCATCATTATTCCTGCCCATTGCCTGTCACTCATTGC
>CAZSJF010000309.1:0-3698 GCA_964606705.1 uncultured Bacteroidales bacterium | reverse complement strand
CGAGATTATCAATATCTAATGCTATTATATTTGTACCCCTGCTGAAATCATATTTTTTGCTGAATATGACCTGACCCAATGAATTCAGTACCTGTATATCTGATTCTCTGCTGATTTCAGAATTAACAGAAATATTCAACTTGTTATTTGCAGGATTAGGATATATATAAACATCTGTTCCTTTATAAATGGCTTTATTAATTACATTAATAATACCCGGATTATCTCTGATTAAGATTTTGCCTGTTAAGGTTGTGGTGGATTCTTTGCCGCAATGTATAACCAATTCAACATCATATACTCCAGGTTCTGGGAAATTATATTCAGAAGGGATAGTTATTATATCTCCATTATCCTGTTTAATGGTCCAGATAACATCGTAGTAATCGATTTTAATACTGTCTTCAACCACATCATATATATAGAACGTATCAACTGTAAGTGAGATTATGCATGAATCTATTACGTTCTCTTTGACTGGTTCAACAGAAACAGGACTTCCTATCATTATTGTTTTGCAGACAGTATCCATACATCCCTCAGTTGTATTTCCGACAATGAGGCATATATTATAGACGGCATTTATAGAGCCATCATATTCTATTGTTGTATCTATAATATGGTATGAAAATCCGTCTCCCAATGCAAAATCCCATGTGTAGGAATTGGTACCAGCTATTGTATCTGCTGTAAAATGATAGTTATGAGTCCCTTCTCCCACAGCTTTGAAATCTGCAATACAATTTGTGCTGATATTGCTGATATCTATAGTCGTACAGATAAAATCTGAACATATTGTATCATAATCTACAGGTTGTTCTCCTATAGCGGTTTTACCACCACCGGTACCGCCACCTGATGAGTATGATGAAATATTGTAAACTGTCAGGCATACAGAATAAGTACCGTTTGTATTAAAAATATGAATAGGATCTATATCATTATCAATATGAAAACCATCGCCGAAATCCCAGGTATAAATACTTTGGTTGCCTTCTGTATAATTGGCATTAAATTGATATATTGGCAAATTAACGGCATTTTCAATCTTTTTATACTTAAATTCTGCTTTACAGTAATCCTGTATTACGTGAACCACAGAGTCCACACAAATAATGTCATCAGGTGTGCAATAGTCTATCCCGCCTATTTTATACTTTATCATGGTAATATAGTAAGGAGGATTATATCCAGGTAAATAATATTTAAAAACGAGGCTGTCGTTAGCATTACAGGTATCATCAATTATCCCTACGGGCGTATTATCAATATCTTTGATAATTACATGATACCAATAATAGAATTCATCTGTCAGGCTGTCGCCAGGACTATGAGGCATACTAGGTATAATTTTTATAGTATCATTTTCTAGTCTTTCGTAAGTGAAATTTGTATAACAGTTTTCATATTCAACTTCAATGATATCATCATACACGCAGCAGAAATTTCCTATAGAATTACGAATTTCAATATGTACAGGGTATGGACCTATATTAGGAAAACAATGTGTATGTATTTTTTTAGATATGGAAGTATCTTTTGTTCCGTCTCCGAAATCAAAGAAAGCAGTATCCCCGCCTTGAATAAAGTCGTTTGAAAATTGATATTTCAGGCCGCCTAAATGGTACACATCAAAAGCACATTTGTTTCTGACAATAACTTTTTTGGAAAATTCACAAGTAGTGCTACCATCAATCCTGAGTAATATATTATATTCCCCTGCATCTTGAAAAGTGTGGTTGACTGATGATGCGTCATTAGTGTCTAATATTGTTCCGTCTCCGAATTCCCAGTGAAGCATAGCACCGTTTTCAACAGAATCAATCAGATAAAAATGACAGGAAAAGAACTTCTCCTGACCGCAGGCTGGAGTATATTGATTCATATCGAAACTGCAGTCAGATTGTGCATATCCAGCTAATGAAAAAAACAAAGCAAATAAGGTTAATTTTATTGTTTTCATAATATTATGGTTTTTAATTCATCTTATTTTGATAAAAATCAATATACCAAAGATAAATATTTTTTTTAAAATAAAAAAGAAAAATACCCGAAGTGTATAAAAAAGAATGTGAAATGTAAAAAGAATTGCCTGAAGTGTATGCTGTAAGTAGTCTGATTCCCTGAATTTAATCAGGAACCAGCTACTTACACTATTTTGCCATTCAGTATTATTTGATAAATTTTTCTATAATGGTATTATCAGCAGTATCAATCCTTATGAGATACAAGCCTTGTCTGAGGGTTGAAATATTTAATGTTATTATATTTACGCCTTTGCTGAAAGCATAATTATTACTAAATACAATTTGCCCCAAGGAATTCAATACCTGTATATCAGCTTCCGTACATATTTCTGTTTTGACAGATATATTCAGTTTGTCATTTGCAGGATTAGGATACAAATAGGCATTTGCTTTCTTATTGCTGTCGTTATTAATGTTATTAATAATACCGGGGTTATCTCTTATTAAGACTTTGCCTCCTACTGAAGTACTTTGATCTTTTCCGCAATTTATTGTCAGTTCAACATAATGTACTCCAACGTCAGGGAGATAATATTCAGAAGGTATCTGTATAACATCTCCATTATTTTGTACTATTGTCCATAAAACATAATAATAATTTGTTTTTGTAGTATCTTCAACCACATCATATATATAAAATGAATCAACTACCAATAGAACTATACATGTGTCAAGTGTGTTTTCATGTGAACCGATTGGAGAAGGATTTCCTATCATTATAGTTTTGCAAATGGTATCTTTACATACATCAGGTATTTTCTCAACAATCAGACATATATTGTAAACTGTATCTACATCCTGGTAACTGTAATCAATAATTGTATCTTTGGGATAATGTTCTCCTCCTACATTGAAATCCCATGTATATTTATCCTGAGTTCCCACTATTGTATCTGCTGTAAAATGATACTTGGAAGAATCCATCATGACAGCTTCAAAATTTGCCATACAATACATTGCTGTTGTTTACTACTACGACCTTGCAAATACTGTCTGAGCATATAGTATCAGGGTGTGATAAGGCCAGATTATAAACGGTCAGGCACACATTATAACTGCCATTTCCAGGAAAAATATGCACAGGGTCTACATCATTGTTGATAAAAGTCCCGTCACCGAAATCCCAGTGATATATTTTCTGGTTGCCATTATTATAATTGGCGTTAAACCTGAACATCGGCAGATTGTCAATATTATCAATTTTTTTAATGTTAAATTCCGCCTTACATAAATACTGTATAAAATGGGTTATTGTATCTATACAAGCAGTATCGCCAGGCATACAGAAATCAAGTCCGCCTATTTTATACGTTATGAGAGTAACATGATAAGGTGGTATTCCTTTAAATTTATATTTTATATCAAACGAGTCAGCAACATTGCACGGGCCAATCACAAAGGTTGTGTCATTGCCAACAGAATTATTAAAAAACAGATGGTAAGAACAGGAGGGATTACTTTTGCTGGGAGGATCAGGGGGGATATGAACCACAATCGTATCATCTTTTATCCTTTTGTAGAAGAAATCTTTAGGAATGCAATTTCCGAGCCATGGTTTAACTTCAACAAGAGTATCACGCCAACAGCACAAACCATTATTATGAATTTCAACATGCACCGGATAGGAACCGACAGCGGGGAAACAGTGTTCGTATGAAAAATAATTTGGAA
>CAZSJF010000308.1:0-3719 GCA_964606705.1 uncultured Bacteroidales bacterium | reverse complement strand
ATTTGTGATAACATATTTTTCCATTCTGTTTTGGTAAGCTGAAACATGAAATCATAGGGAAAAATATCAATATTTCGTTTTACGGCCTGATTTAAAGCCCTTGTTTCAACTTCATACATTTCTGCAAGGTCAAAATCAAGCATAACCTTATGCCCTCTTATTTCATATATTTTGTTTTGAATAACCTGTAAATTCATTGCTTTACTTAATAATATTTTATTTCACGATCTGTAATACTTTTGAAAAAATCATCTTTAAATTCCGTTTTATTATTATTCATCGGGGTTTATCAAAAGTATTTCCTGAGAATTCGTTATCTAGCAGTTTAAGTTTTTTAACATCATTGGAAAATTCCTGAACCTTGTTGTCTTTGAAAACACATTTCTCAATTTTAAGGTTTTTACTATTAGCGTTTGTTTTTCCGCCAAACATATCAGTATCTATTGAAAAAAAATAAGGAAAAAATGATCCGTTAAAATTTTCAGAAAAAGTACAATTTGCAAAATCAATACCATTACAATCAGAGATCCAGATCAGGTTATATTCACCTGTTTTGCGGAAAGTTGTTTTATCAATTTTGACATTATTTGAACTTAATATCTCTGCCAGGCCGTATGTGCAATCATGTATATCACAATCCATAAAGGAGACATTTGAACATTTGAAGAGCCGGAAGCCCACTGTTCCGCTGCCATATAATGAGCACTCACTAACAGAAACATTTGAACATGAATTAAAGCCAAGGACGCCATTTTCACAATAACCGGCTTCTGTATGTCCGAATATAACTCCCGACAAACTGATATCGTTACAATTTTCAAAATTCATAACCCACACATAACGAGGTTGGATTACAATCACCGCTTTCCCGTTCCCTATAATTTTAAGATTATTTACTGATGAAATATCAGGTTGGTAACCGTCAGTATTACTTGACCAGCTGACATTAGGATTGGTGTTATCACCTGCTATTTCAGTAAAATTAAAAGTATCAGCCGCAAGTTCAATAGTTTTATTGGAACCTATTTGATTTAACAACTCTTTTACCGTACTTACTTTTATATTTTGTGCACAAAGATGACCAAAGCCAAATCCAAAAAATATGCACACCAGAATAATTGAATTAGTTTTTTTCATTTGTCCTTATGTTTTTATTCTTTTTTAAATCCTATGCGTTTGCGGTCATTTTGTTCCACCTGCAATTTATCTTTATTAAGCAGATAATTCAGTGCTTCATAAACGTCTTTAAACTGCTTGTTATATTTATTTTCAAGTTCTTTTAGTTTTTCAGTTAAATCTTTGTGGGAAAGGGCATACTGCCTGACATATACAAAGGCTCTCATAATAGATATATTTACCTCAACTGCTTTTTTGCTTTTCAGTATACTGGATAACATTGCAACTCCCTGTTCGGTAAAAGCAAAAGGCATATAACGAGTACCTCCTCTGTTTGAGGTCACAAAATGTGACCTCAAAGTTTCCTTACTGTCATTGAGGTTTACTGCATTTATTTTGTTTGAGGTGCCAAAATTGCACCTTAAAAAATCCCACTCATTTTTTGATAATTCAAACATAAAATCTGAAGGAAAACGATAATAGTTTCTTTTTACAGCTTGTTTGAGTGCTTTGGTTTCTACTTCATAGAGAGTTGCCAAATCAAAATCAAGCATCACCTTATGCCCTCTTATTTCATATATTTTGCTTTGAATAACCTGTAAATTCATAATTCCTCTAATGATGAACTGAAGATTGAACAGCAACAAATTTAAAAAATATATAGAGTAAAAAGGTATTTTTCGTTTAATTTATTATTTTTTCTTAATTTTGATTAATGATTGCAATATAAACCTCAGATAAAAACCAATAAAATGAACCTTTCAAAATTCAGCATACCGCGTTGGGCAATATTATTAATAGATACATCTATATGTGCTTTTTCAATAGTATTAGCTTATTTATTACGATTCAATTTTGAACTTACATTAAAAGAGGTCAATGCCATTCCCATGGTATTGACATACGTTGTTATCATCAGAGCCATAAGTTTTATAGTGGCAAAAACATACGCAGGAATAATAAGATACACAAGCACCAGCGACACCATCCGTATTTTTCTGGTTATTTTGTCAGGCAGCATATTGTTTTGCATAACAAACATCATCACTTTTAATTTTGTCAATGAAGCCAACTTTATCCCTTACTCAATAATAGGAATAGATTTTATTGCAACATCACTAGCCTTGATAGGATTCAGGATACTTGTTCAGATTACATACCTTGAGCTGTTCAATCCTTCCAAAAACAAAAGGGATGTCATTATTTTCGGTGCAGGTGAGTCGGGTGCTTTTACAAAAAGGGCATTGGACAGGGATGCCGGGACAAAATTCAAAGTAATTGCCTTTATTGACGATGACTCCAAAAAAGTCGGAAAGAAGATGGAAGGCATTACGATATATCATTCCGACAAGCTGGAAGATTTCCTTAAAACAAATACCATACACCATATAATCCTTTCCATACAAACTCTGAACAGCAAAAGGAAAAAAGAGATCATTGAGTTGTGCATGGCATATAATACAAAAGTGCTTAATGTGCCTCCTGTGGGAAAATGGATCAACGGGGAACTGAGTTTCAAACAGATCAAAAAAATAAATATCGAAGACCTTCTCGAAAGGGATGCCATTGTGCTTGACAAGGAAAAGATAAGGAAGGAAGTTCTTGGGAAAGTTATTCTGGTTACAGGTGCCGCCGGCTCTATAGGAAGCGAGATCGTGAGGCAGCTTATCAATTTCTCGCCGAAAAAAATAATCCTTGTTGACCAGGCGGAATCTCCCTTATATGAACTGGAACTGGAGATCAGCGGAAAAATCCGTAATGACAGTTTTGAAATCGTCATGGGGGATATACGCAACAAAGTGAGGATGGAAAACGTGTTCCGCACATTCAGCCCTGAAATAGTATATCACGCCGCCGCATACAAGCATGTTCCCATGATGGAAAACAACCCTTCTGAAGCTATTCTGACAAATATAGAAGGGACAAAAGTCGTTGCAGACCTGTCTGTAGATCATAAAGTGAAAAAATTTGTAATGGTTTCAACAGATAAGGCAGTAAATCCGACAAGCGTCATGGGTGCTTCTAAAAGAATTGCCGAAATATATGTGCAGTCGCTGAACCATAAAAGGATCACTCCGTTCATCACAACACGGTTCGGAAATGTGTTAGGCTCTAACGGCTCGGTAATGCAGCTTTTCAAACAGCAGATTGAAAAGGGCGGGCCTGTGACAATAACACATCCTGAAGTTACAAGATTTTTTATGACAATTCCTGAAGCATGCCAGCTCGTGCTTGAAGCAGGCACTATGGGAACAGGAGGCGAGATATTCATCTTTGACATGGGTAAATCTGTAAAGATCATTGACCTGGCAAAGAAAATGATAAAACTGTCAGGACTAACGCTGGGAAAAGACATACAGATCATTCATACAGGCCTGCGCCCGGGAGAAAAATTGTACGAAGAGCTGCTTACTAATCAGGAAAACACCCTCCCCACACACCATCCGCAGATCATGATCGCAAAAATCAAAGAACATGATTTTGAAACCGTTTCAAACGAAATAGACATGCTCATAAACCTTTTCAAAACACAGGATAACTTTGAAATAGTAGAAAAGATGAAAAAACTCGTGCCCGAGTTCAAGAGCAATAATTCTGTTTAT
>CAZSJF010000307.1:0-3733 GCA_964606705.1 uncultured Bacteroidales bacterium | reverse complement strand
TTATACCAAATCATCAATAAAAATTTTTAGGGTGTTGCAATGCTGAAAACAGGAGGCACTAATACCGGAGGACAATATAAATTAGTCCTATGTGATATTACTTTCGGTATTAACCCTGCCCACCTCAGCTGTATCGAATGCTGGCCAGCATTCTTAATTCAGAACAGTCCTTTGGACTATTTTGAATTTAGAATTGGCATAACATATATATCCTGCAATAATACTTCTCTTGATTCCAAATCGCACAAGCCATCCCTGTTTAAATACAAACTATTTCCTTTTTCCATTCCTGCGTAAGCAGGAATCCAGGATTGTTATGTAATATCCCTATTTTATGGAATCTACTATTCACTCCAATCTTTAGCCAAATCCTTCCATTGTGGATTCATTGCCTCTATTAATTCCAACTTCCATTTACGTTTCCACTTTTTTATTCTTCTTTCTCTCACAAATGCCTCATGTGAATTACTATATTCCTCGTAATAAACTAATTTAATAACACCATATCTTGATGTAAAACTGGTTTTTACAATACTTTCTTTATGTTCTATTATTCGCCTTTGAATATTATTTGTAAACCCTGTATATAAAGTTCCATTTCTTCTGCTGGCAAGTATATAAACATAATATCTTCTCATATTTTGTTTTATTTCATATGGAAACAAATATAATTAATGTTACTGAGATATTATTCCTGGATTCCGCATCCCGATAGCTATCGGGATGCGGAATGCCAAATCGCACAATTCCTCCCTGTCTAAACTTAACCGTTACTTTTCCCTCTTTCCATTCCTGCGAAAGCAGGAATCCAGAATCAATGCCACATAACCCAAGGTTTATCACAATATTAATAAATATGTAATAAATACGAATTTATACATTCTTACTTTTTCCCCTGCGTAAGCAGGAATTCTGGATTGTTGAAAACAGATCAGTCCTGTATCAGTAGTATCTTCCTGGTTATAGATTTGCTGCTGTTATAAATTGTAAACATATATATGTCGCTGCTCAGATTGCTGAGGTTATATGTTAGCACATTCTTCCCGGGATTTGTAATTATATTTTCGTCTGTTATCAGCTTTCCGTTGCCGTCATACAGGTTAAAATGGTGCAGGCCGCCCTTATTTGAACTGAAACTTACCAGCAGGTCATTATCCGCTGTAATCTGCATTTCCATTACTTCTATATTGTTGTCAGAGGTATAGCAATATGCTGATATCGGGTCGGAATATGAATACTGATCGTTATAATCTGTCTGTTTTAGCCTGTAATATGTTACATTTCTATTTGGATTTTCGTCTGCATATGAATAACTGATAACACTACTGCTGTTACCTGCTCCGTCAACATCTGCCAACGGACTCCAGTTTTGAAACTCCGGACTTTTCTCTATGGTAAAATAATCGTTATTGGTTTCCGTTGCTGTTGTCCATGTCAGGTTTACTTTATTTTCGTCGCATATTGCTTTAAAATCAAGTAATTCTATTGGCAGCGGATGGGTCTGGTCTACTAATACCCATACTAACGATTTGGTTACATCCGTTATGCCATTAACTGCCCCGCCCGCACAAGCCGGACAAAATGGCAGAAAATTAGCACCAGGCGTCTGCCACAATCCTGCCAGTGCTGACCAATTTGAACCATCCTCGGAATATTGTGCCTGTATACTTGATTCAGGCATGCTGTTTCCCACCAGGTCTGGCGGATCATATCCTATTGTTAAAGTCGCTGTAGGATTACCCGTAAAGTCATTAAATGCTAATAAATAAGCTCTATCCACAACATATGATACATCCGGAGTCATTGAAGTCAGTGTTAATGGAAAAGACGGGAAAGGCGTGTTGTCATCTGCTGTGGGATATGTTGCCGCTTCTATGTAGCCGGAAGTACCTGCACCTGCCACTGTTACATCCACTATTAATGGTACCGTTGCATATCCCCCGGTGTTCCCGAAAGGTATAAAATAAGTATCCGTGTTTTCTCCTATGTTCCATATAAACCTGCTGTTACAGGGGTTGGGAGTGCCATCAATTGTTTCGCTTACTATATATCCAAGATCTGTTATTAATGAACCTGCTGAAGGATTATTCATTATTAAAGTATTGCTGTTTAATGATAACAACCCATCTGTTAATGTTAATGTTCCATTTATTCTGTTGTTATTTACTGTCATTTTTCCACCTGTTCCTGATACATTGTTAAATGTCAGGTTTTCAAAATCAGTCCAGTTAGTACCCCCAATTTCATGATCGAAACCGCTATTTGTAAATTCCACTGTTCCGTCCGACCCTACTGTTACATTCGTAAATACATTATTAGAGGCATCATTTGTCCAGTCACCCTTTACTGTAATAGTGCCGTCATTATCAATAGTGGCTGTTCCGTTGTTTTCGAAATCCCCTTCCAGATCAATATATCCGCTGCTGCTAACGGTAATGACTGAACTGGAGTTGTTCTGAAATTCAGAATTAGTATATCCCACGCCGGTGCTTACAACAAGATGAGTGTTGGCGGCAACTTGCATCTTGGTTGTTCCGCTTGTGCTGGACAGCATATATAATGTCTGAGCAGGAAGATACTCAAAGAACATCAACAGAACAACGAATAATATTATCTCTATTTTTTTTATCATAAAATTGGGTCCTTTAACAAATATAATAATTTTTTTTCAAAAAGTCAATAATAATCACACTTTTTTAATGCCAATAACCAATTAAATAAGCTGTTATGTTGGCAGGATCCGGAGTTTTTCTTATTTGTATTTTAGCTCCGGTTGCTTTAGCCGTGAATGTTAAACACTCTCCGGGTCCTGATTCTGCCTCATTCGCCATAACATAGGCATCACAAGTACCAGAAGTACCACCGTCTCTGCAACCTATCTGTTCCTGAGCAGCATCAGCTATATTACACATAACCACCTCTACTATATCGCCGTCAGATACTCCATATGATGACAGATCAATATCTGCCCACATACTAACATAAGTAAGTGACTGCATTAATTCAACATAGGTTGTATTGCCGCCTGTCCAGGTTAAAGTACCGCTGCCATCTGTAGTAAGTACCTGGCCGGTAGTACCTGTTGCTCCAGGTAAAGTATATGTTGTAGTTTGTGTCATAGCTGCGGCGGGATTAAATATAACTTCGTAATCAGTACCTCCCAGTTCGTTATATATCCTTAGTTGCCCGTCCAGTCCCGCACCTCCTGTACGGATTGCACCTTTAACATCCAAAAGATATCCAGGAGTTGCAGAGCCTATTCCAACTGCACCGGTAGTACCTATAGATATTCTCAGGTTACCTGCGGTTGAAAAGCCTAAATTGTCTGCTCCTACTAAATACATGCCGTTATCAGCATCAGCTGTGAACGAAAATGACGGTGCTCCTGCTGTACCTGTAATTCCCATGGCATTACCGGTAGAATTTACCTGGAATAAGCTTGTGCTGCCTACCGAAAATAATGCAGCAGGTCCTGCTGTCCCTATTCCAACATTACCATCAGCAATTATAGTCATTCTCTCGATAGCGTTTTGTATAAACCTTAATATATCTGTTCCTGCCAAATGCATACCGGTATTATTATCCGCTGTGAACGAAAAAGATGGCGCTGTCATGGCACCATCTGCCAGTACATTACCGCTGGAATTCACCCGGAACCGGCTTCCGGTGCCTACAGATAATAATGCAAGAGGGCTGGATGTTCCTATACCGACATTATCTGTAACTTCTGTAG
>CAZSJF010000306.1:0-3740 GCA_964606705.1 uncultured Bacteroidales bacterium | reverse complement strand
AAGTAATTTCTTCAAAAAAATGTTTTTTGGCAAAAAGAGTTCCTGCAATTCATTGCCTTTTTATAAATACTATTTCAGGGATGATGAAATATATATTGAGGAATATACCGGCATGGCTGTGAATGACGGTGAAATAAAATGTTTTAATATAGCGGATGTGATTTTTCCATTGTCGTTAAAGAATAAAAAAATAATATCCAAAGGTGATAATATTGAATTTTATGATATAAATGAGGTAAAACATTCCGAGAGCGTTAAAAGGTTAAGGGACATCATTGAAAAGGAAAATATCGTAACAAAAAGGTTTTTACTGGGAACGGACCGTTTCGGAAGGGATATGTTAAGTCAGCTCATCATAGGTACGCGTGTCAGCCTGTCTGTCGGATTGATCTCTGTTCTCATATCTTTGATTTTAGGAATATTGCTGGGTTCTCTTGCAGGTTTTTTCAGGGGATGGGTTGATAACCTGATAGTATGGTTCATAAATGTTGTCTGGTCAATACCTACGTTGCTGCTTGTTATTGCAATTACTTTTGCCCTTGGCAAAGGATTCTGGCAGGTGTTCATTGCTGTGGGCCTGACGATGTGGGTTGAAGTTGCCCGTGTGATAAGAGGGCAGATATTAAGCATAAGGGAAAAGGAATATGTTGAAGCATGCAAGGCTCTCGGATATACAAATTCCAGAACAATATTCAGGCATATCCTGCCTAATGTGATAAGTCCAGTAATTGTGATCTCTGCAGCCAATTTTGCTTCTGCAATACTTATTGAAGCGGGGTTGAGTTTCCTCGGCCTTGGCGTTCAGCCTCCTGTTCCGTCATGGGGTACCATGATAAAAGAACATTACAGCTATATTATACTTGACTATGCATATCTTGCAGTGTTACCCGGTGTGGCAATAATGCTGATGGTACTGGCTTTTATGCTTATCGGCAATGGGTTGAGAG
The DNA here is from genome assembly GCA_964606705.1 of uncultured Bacteroidales bacterium. Taxonomy (GTDB): domain Bacteria; phylum Bacteroidota; class Bacteroidia; order Bacteroidales; family CAZSJF01; genus CAZSJF01. The sequence continues at coordinate 2,793 of CAZSJF010000306.1, read as the reverse complement.
ATGCACTGGATGTGAAGACTGTAAATTAGGATTGTGAAAAATTGTATTTTAATCCATAGTATCCTAAATAATTTTAATACAAAACAAAATTATTGATATTTTATTTTGCTTATAGTTTAGACTTAAAATATGATAAGTTTTTTTAATACAATTGCTGAATTGTTTTCTATTTTTATATAATAGATTCCTGGCAGATATATACTAACATCTATTACATATGTTTCATAAATATTTACTTCGTTATTGTATATAGGCTGTCCATATGCATTATATATTACAATATTAAATTTGCCGACATTTTCACCAATAACTATATTGGTATTTGTTTTTGCCGGATTAGGATAAACTTTAATATTTAAAGTATTATTATCTGTAACATCTGTACATGTTTCAATAGAAACCACAATATCATCTGCATCAGAACAATTATTATTATCTGCAACTGTAACTGTATAATAATAGTTTGAATATTGTGATGTGCCGGTATCTTTCACACAGCGTACCGAACAACCGTATGTTTTAGCCAATTCTCCTCTGTAAACGCCGGTAATTGAAACTGAAGATGAAACATTTCTTCTCCATGCATTTGTTCCGTTTTCTGTTGAAGGCCAGAAATAACCATCAGAATTGAGATTTTCAAATCCCCCTGATGAATTACGTCTGCCTGTTGCCAAAACATTAAAATCAGATTCCCCACCTACATATAATTTTTTACCTGCAGGTTCACACCCCCATGCTGTTCTGGTACTGGAACAAGTACCTGTGGAATAAAAACTTTCAAGGTTATGCCAGTCCGCATCAGTTGGTATATGCCATCCTTCAGGACAGATACCCTGCACTCCTTCAGATACTGAATACTGCATAATTTCATCCCACTGATACAAACCTCCATATACATCACAACTGGAAGGAATGTCATTATAGCAGTATTTTTCAATTATTCCGTTATCCACCTGACTAGTAACACCATTAATCATAGTGCCTATATCCATATTCTGTGCCATCCAGCATTTTCCGTCTATTTCAACAGTATGATATACCATGCCATTTCTTGCGTCAGTGTAATCATCACCGCAGTTAAAAGACGGCATAACAGTTATAATTTGTGTTGTTTCATCATTATTCCATAAATATGAAACACCGCCTGATGCAGTTAAAGTAGTTACTGTAGCATCACAAATACTTATATCGCTTCCTGCATCTGCTGTAGGCAGTCCATTAACATAAACAATCACGTTATCACTGTCTGTTACACACCCGTCATTAATACTTACTGTGTATGTAGCAGTAACAGATGGAGTCACCGTTACAGATGATGTTGTCGAACCCGTGTTCCAAGCATAAACACTTTCGTCAACCCCTCCGTCTGCTGTCAATACTGTACTCTCTCCACTACATATCGTCTGATCATCTCCCGCCTCTGCAAACGGAGATGTATTGTCTGTTGATATTACTATCGGTGTGCCTTCATCAGCTTTTTTACATGACACATAATATACCTTGTAACATGACCCTATTTTAACAGTAACCTTATAATCACCGTAAAAACATCTGAAATCAATATTGCCGGAGGCATCAGTTTTACTGCTGATATTTGTTGACCACGTATTATGGATAAGATTATAAACTCTTGTTGCAGCAAGTTTTGGTGTTTTGTCATCATCAAACATTCCTGCATCTGTTCTCCAGTGCCTTGCATCCCAGAATCCCCAGAAGTAAAATCCATTTACAGCAGGATGGGAAAAAGCTGTTGTAAGCATCTCTTCATATTCATCTGCCTGTACGGACTGCGCTATAGAGCCATCCATGTCAAATTCTGTTATCTTTACCGGCAAACCAAACGTATTATATAAATCATCTATTCTGGTTTTCACATCTGACCAGTCGAGCGAAGTACCAAAATGGCATTGGACACCTATTCCATCAAGTTCAGCACCATTAGAAATAACTTCACTTATTAAATTTTTATATGCTGTAAGAGATGTGCCAAATTCAACCGCATTGTATTCATTTATATATAGTTCGGCTGTAGAATCTGCTTCTTTTGCCCACTTAAACACATCCCAGTTAATAGAATCGCCAACCTGTGTTTGTAACCAGTCGGCATGGCCCGGAACAGCTTCGTTAATGACATCATATTCTTTTATTCTGCCTTTATAATATTCCATTTCTCTTTTAACTCTTCTTTCGCATAATGAATAAAGGCTGTCAGCCGAATACCCTCCGTAAAGTATCCAAGAGGGCATATTGGTAGCATTTTCTCCGCCCCATATTAATGTATGCCCTCTCAAATCCCAGCCAACAGAATCAGCCCAGTCAAGGTAGTTGTTTACTCTTGTATAATAAGCATCTCCATTGGTAAATTCCATGTGGGGCCACTTGAAATTGCTTTCTATAACACCGCAATTAAAATATTCTACTGCTGTCTGTTCATACCATTCCTCATCTGCTGTGCCATAGCTATAAAAGTTCATTGCCGTACCCCACTGAAATTCATGTTTTATCAGTTCTATATATATAGAATCCTCATTTGGTGAACCATCAAACAATACCTGTATTGAAAAATCGCCTTTCCGGATCTGCTCTATCCTTTCATCTGCCTGTTCATACCATGTTTGTGAAAAAGAAATAAAAGCAGTTAAAACCAATAAAACCGGAAGCAATGCCAAAATTACTTTTTTAATAGCCATTTTTGAATTTATTAACAAAGATAAAGATAAAAATAATACAAATTCTGTTAATTCCTCATGACAAACAAAAAATATTTGTTTTGCGTAAAATAAAAAAATGCAG
>CAZSJF010000305.1:0-3751 GCA_964606705.1 uncultured Bacteroidales bacterium | reverse complement strand
GTGTTGGGTGTGTTTGGGTGGGTTGTTTGCCTACGTGTCCGATTAGCTGGACTCTGTTTATTAATTTAAATTTTTACATTATGAACGCATTAACAAACAGAGTCCAGCTAATCGGACACGTAGGCAAAGAACCTGAAGTAAAAAACTTCAAAAAAGGCAACAAAGTTGCAAGAATCCTTTTGGCAACAAATTCGTACTACAAAGACAATAAAGGCGAAAAGGTCACCGACACGCAGTGGCACACACTCGTTGCATGGAACAAAACAGCAGAGATTGCTGAAAAATACCTTGTAAAAGGCAAGGAAGTAGCCATTGACGGCAGGCTTGCCCACCGTTTCTTTGAAGCCAAAGACGGCAGCAAAAAATATGTCACCGAAGTCATTGTAAATGACATCCTGCTGTTAGGAGGCAATCAGAAGCAGAACGCTTAGAGATTTGTTTTCCTTTGCAAAAAGGCTATCCGCCTGAGGTGGGTGGCCTTTTTTTATTTACATGCCAAAAGCATAGTAGGGCAGGCTCGTTCGATATTTTATTCTTTTATTAGTTTTTTTACTGCAACATCATTACCGCAATAAACCTTAAGAATATAAACTCCTTTTGCAATTGATGAAATGTCAATGTCTGTGGTTTGGCTGTTTATTTTTTTCGAAACAAACATTTTTCCATGAACATCGTAGATTTCTGCTTCAATATTTCTTATGTCATCATTTGATATTTGCAATGTTATTTTATTTTTTGACGGATTAGGATACAAGGATAAAGAGGTATTTATGTAATATTTATTATTAATATCTGTAATCAAATCACAATTACTTGAATCTCCTCCATCATAATAAAGTTCTTCAGCAATATTTTTAAAACACATAAGCCCATAACCATGCTCAAAATAATCAGATTTTATTGGTGAAAATAGACCTAAATCACTTCCTATTCCTTCTATTAAATGAATACCACCAGGTGTACTTGTGAGATGATATCTTTTCAGATAAGTACTGTTAATAAGTATTGAGTCAATTTCATCAACAACAACAGCACCCGGAGAAGAAGAAGTATCATAAACATAAGAAGAAGGAATGGTGTCATTAATATTTAAATCAAAATCATAAAGAAGCAATTCATCAGCAGAATCTTTTGGAATAAAATAAACTTTTTTATTAACGAGGTCATTTCTGTAACAACCATGATAACCATGATCCCAGTACGTCCATGTCCAGTTATAATTTCTGTCACGTCCGGAATGAAATACTTTTTTATAAAGCTCTGTATTAATTGAAGTATCTCCATTAATGAAAAATTGTTCCACAAAACAAGTCGGATTTACTTGTAAACTATCCAGGCAATCATTTGCCCACATAGAATTTTTCCAATATCCATCAACTTGAGGAAATCCATTGTAAGTTTGGCTTCTCGTGTATTGTATAACCGTAAATACCAGTAACAAGAAACAAAATAAAATCTTTTTCATAAAATTTGATTTTAAAATTTTTCAGCAAAGATATATAATGAAAGAATAAAAAACAAGTATATATATATATATATATGATTACCAATACATTACAAAGCTACTGCAAAATACTAAAAACATATTTACGCTGTCCGTCAGGATTTGGAAAATCTTATTATCTTTGAAAACTATGATAAACATTAAAATATTCGAATTCAATCCGTTTCAGGTCAACACTTATATTTTATATGACGAAACAAAGGAATGTGTTATTATTGATGCTGCCTGCTTTGATGATACTGAAAAAGAAGAATTAGCCGGTTTCATTAAAAAAGAAAACTTAACTCCTGTCAGGCTGTTAACCACTCACTTTCACATAGACCATATTTTAGGAAACAGTTTCATTTATGAAAAATACGGGTTAAAACCGGAAATACACAAGACGGGAGAAATCTTTGTAAATACAGTAAAAGAATACGGATTAACATTCGGATTACATATAGACAAAGTCATCAAACCGGAAAAGTTCATAGAAGAAGGTGATATTATTAAATTCGGAAAGTCAGAATTAACAGCAGTTTACACTCCCGGCCACGCTGAAGGCAGCCTTTGCTTTGTCAGCAAAGAGCCTGAGTTTGTAATCACAGGTGATGTCCTGTTTCACGGAAGTGTAGGAAGATCAGACCTGCCTACAGGCAATCATAAACTGTTACTGGAAAACATAAAAAACAAACTATTTACATTAGGAGATGAATATTTGGTCTATCCCGGACACGGACCGAAAACAAGAATATGGTTTGAGAAAAAACACAACCCGTTCCTTAAACAATGAGCAATAATCAATGAACAATTAGCAATTTTAAACTCCGAACTTCACAGCCCAAACCCGTAATACGCCCTCATCCCGTTAGGATATACTCCTTCAATGAGTACGCCGCCTTTTTTATTTTCCAGTGCAGACTTAATATCATCAAACGAATTGATTGGCTTTTTATCAATATATACAATGATAAAGCCTTCCTTTATCCCTGCATTACTGAGCACACCTGATTCCAGATTTGTTATTTTCATTCCGTTATCTATTCCCAGACGGCTTTTTTCTTTATCAGAAATTGTCTCAAAGGAAGCACCTAGAAGTGAAACAATATCTTTTCCCTCATTCTTGACAACATCCGTATTTCCTTCCTTATTTCTAAGAACGACAGTGATATTTTTTTCCTTGCCGTCCCTTTTTATTTTCAGGTTGATTTCATCTCCGGGTCTGTGCTGTCCTATTATTTCCAGTAATTCCGAAGAGCTGTTTATTTTTATTCCGGCTATTTCCGTAATAATATCCCCTTCAATAATACCTGCTTCTTTTGCAGCACTATTTTCAATGACTTTACCGACATAAACACCTTCTATTTTGTCAATATTTTTTTCTGCCGCCAGTTTACTGTCGATTTCTGTAATGTTGACTCCAAGATAAGCTCGCTGAACTTCACCATACTTTATAATATCGTCAATAACTTTTTTTACAATGTTTACAGGTATTGCAAAAGAATACCCTGCATAAGAGCCTGTATTGGAGGCAATGGCAGCATTTACTCCGACAAGCTCTCCGTCAGTATTGACAAGGGCGCCGCCGCTGTTACCAGGATTGACAACAGCATCGGTCTGAATGAAAGATTCAATGGAACTTCCTCCGCCTAAAATATTTATATTCCTCGCCTTTGCACTAACTATCCCCGCAGTGACAGTAGAAGTAAGATTAAAAGGATTACCAACAGCCAACACCCATTCTCCAACCTGAACGCTGTCGGAATTGCCGTAAATAATATATGGAAGTTCATTCGCTTCAATTTTTATAAGGGCAATATCGGTATTGGGGTCAGCACCGATGATCTTTGCCGTATAAGTCCTCTTATCATTCAGGGTAACTTCAATATTATCAGCTTCCGAGACAACATGATTATTAGTGACAATGTAACCGTCTTCGGAAATTATCACTCCTGAGCCTGCTGCTTTTATCGGTTCAGGCGTCTGATTTCTGTAATAAGGCTGATCAAAAAAAGGATTGCCGAATCCGAAAAACAGATCATAAACATCGCTTTTTCTCTGGTATTCTGTTTTAATATGCACTACAGCATGTACTGACAAGCTTGCAGCTTTTCTGAAATCCACGCCGGCATTTGCTGATCCATCACCCCACCTTGCATAATGCACCGGCAGCCTGTAATCTGCATCTATACCCGAAAATCTTTTAATCCTTTCTATCTGCGTATAAATGCCCAGAGATACAAACCCACACCAAACACACCCAACACA
>CAZSJF010000304.1:3466-3760 GCA_964606705.1 uncultured Bacteroidales bacterium | reverse complement strand
TGTCCCAGACTGGAACTGGGGTATTTCAACAGGGGTGCGTATTATTATTCGGATAAACAGTTTGATCCGGCTCTGGCTGACTTTAACAGTGCCATAGAAATAAATCCTGATTACAAAGATGCGCTGAAGTGGAGAAGTAAAATACTGATAAGTTACGGGAAAAATGATATGGCAATAAAAGACCTGGATAAATTGGTGCATCTGAGCCCTTCTGACTGCGGTGCATATCTTGACAGAGGCTCTGCCCTAATGAACATGCAGCAGTATGAACCATCCCTCAATGATTTTCGCAAG
>CAZSJF010000304.1:0-3456 GCA_964606705.1 uncultured Bacteroidales bacterium | reverse complement strand
TTACCTTAATATGGCAATAATAAACAGCATTTTAGGCAATTATGACGTTGCATTAAAAAACTTCAATAAAGCTGCTGAACTGTCGCCGGATTTTGCAGATGTGTACAGTAACAGGGGAAATTACTATGACATGGTTGGAAATTATGAACTGTCCCTTGCAGACTTCAGTAAAGCCATAGAGCTTGCTCCGGATAATGTTAATGCATACCTGAACAGGGGATTTGTATATTTCAGGCATAATAAATATGATGAAGCGGTGAACGATTATACCAAAGTAATATCAATAGATTCAGGTAATGCTAATGCTTATTTCAAGCGTTCCCTGGCTTACAATTCAAAGAAAGACTTTCGCGATGCCTTGCAGGATGCGGAGAAGGCGAAATCATTGGGATTAAATGTAAACGAGGAATATATCCGGAATTTATATAAGATGACAGGGAAGTAAGTTTTCGGAGGTAGTAATTAATACTGAACCGCTAACAAGATTATTAAAAAATCATAGTAAAATTGTATAAACCACAATAGGCACATAGATTCACATAGGAAAATCACATAGGTAGAATTCTATGTGAAACAGCTATGTGTCCTATTGTGTCTATGTGGTAAAAGTAGATATAGCAAAAACCATAGAAATATAATTCCTTTCTCCATTCAACATAGCTTCTTGATAGCGGTTTAGTATAATATCGTATAAGTACTGAAAAATCAGGCCTTTATTAACTTTTTCGTCATCAGCAGTTTTCCGTCAAGATAAAAACTGTAAAAATACATGCCGTTGCTTAATTCATCTGTTGGAATTTCCAGCGTACCATGAATATTATTGACAGGAATTTCTTTTATTATATTTCCTGCAATGTCTGATAAAATAAATTCTGCCTTTGAATTTTCGGGAAAACAGTAGTTAAAATAAATATGTGATGAGGCAGGATTCGGATATGGTGCAGATATTTCAAAAATCTTATTGCTGTATTGGTTGATGCCGGCAGGAGTGGCGTGGTATTGCACAACAACGTATGCCGAATCATCAGGTTCATCTTCCCTGAAAAAGACATAGGTGATAATGCTTACACCCAGGTTCCCTTTTGGCTTGTAGTCGCCCGAGAAAGTCGTATCCTTTGCATCGGCATCTATTGTGACAAAGGACGGGGATACATAAACTCCTGAGAGATAACAGTACCCGTTAAAGCAGAAATAGTTTGAGGAGCCTGGCAGTACACTGGTTTCGATTTTTTTAACTTTTACGTCAATAGTTGTTCCTGAAATATTTTTTATGTCTAAAGGCAGGGATATCTGTGTGTAATAAGATGAATCACCCCATACATTGACCTCCGAACTGCTAACGTCATTGCCTCCGATATCGAGTACCTGTATGCTTTGAGACATAGATACAGACAATGTGAAGAACAATATTTTGATGGAAAATAAGAATTTTAATTTCATAAACTTTATTTAATATAGCAAATATAAAGAAATTAAAATACTTTTTCTGCCCTTACGGATGTTAAATTTTATTATTTTTGTTTAATAAACATAAAAATAATTTAAGATATGAAAAAAAATATACTGATTACATTTGTTGCTATATCACTTATGCTGATTAACTATTCAGTGAAAGCCCAGTTGACAGATGGAAGCTACGGGGAAAATTTTACCATGAAGGATTACCTGGGAACAACCTATGACCTTTATTCCTATCTTGATGCAGGGAAGCCTGTTATTCTTGATGTTTCTGCCACATGGTGCGGCCCTTGCTGGAGTTTCCACCAGTCTGGTGTACTTGAATCTTATTATAACGACTATGGCCCGTCGGGAGATAACAGTTCTATGGTGTTATGGATTGAAGGATACCATGATCCTGTTGCATGCCTGCAGGGTAATACAGTTGCATGTTCCAGTACAAAAGGTGACTGGACTGATGGTGTTACATTCCCGTTAATTCTTACTGTTTCACCAAATGATGACCAGGTGCTTACTGATTATGATATTAATTATTTTCCGACAATATATCTGATATGTCCTGACCGCAAAGTAACCGAAGTCGGCCAGCAGAATGCAACAAATCTTCATAATGCAGCATTAGGATGCCCGGCGTTATCTACAACAAGTATTGATGCAAATATTTTCGGCACTCCTTCTCTTTTCGGAATATGTGGTTCGTATTCACCATCACCTCTGGTAATCCAGAATTATGGCAGTACTACTCTTACATCATGCGATGTTATCATTAAAATAGATGGAAATGCTTTCGATACATTAGCATGGTCGGGCTCTCTTGCGAAATATGAAGTCGATGATGTTACTTTACCTCAGATAACCGGTATTTCAAGCGGAACACATACTCTTACATTTGAATTAATAAATCCCAATGATACAACTGATGAAAATGTTGCCAATAATACATCAACAGTTAATTTTAGTGGTGCTATGCCTGATACGACAATGCCTCTTACTGAAGGATTTGAAAATGCTACTTTCCCTCCTGCGGAATGGGTGGTGAAAAGCGGACATCTCGGTAATACATGGGACAGGACAACTGAAGCCGGAGGTTTTGGAAATACCTCTAATTCGGCATATATACCATTTTATGATATATCGTCAGGTGATATTGACGACTTTTATCTGCTCCCTGTTGATCTTACCGGTGTAGCCTCTGCTAATCTGACATTCAATGTTGCATATGCAAGATACGATGTCAATTCATCTGACAATCTCAGAGTGCAGGTGTCTAAAAATTGCGGTATGTCTTGGTTAACTATTTTGAATAAATCAGGTGCAACATTGGCCACAACTACATCTTTTTATACAGACCCGTTTGTCCCGGAAGCTGATCAGTGGAGGAAGGAAACTATCAGCCTTGCCAGCTATGTTGGCCAGTCAAAAGTATTTATAAGGTTCCATGCCACAAGTGATTATGGTAATAATTGCTATATTGATGATATCAATTTTAGTGTAGATGCTTCAATACCTGAACAGGATGGACAGGTTTCAGATGTTAATGTTTACCCTAATCCTGCTAACGGAAATACAGCCATTGAATTTATCCTGCAAAAACCGGAAAATGTCTCTATGTCGGTTAAAAACCTGCTTGGGCAGGATGTAATTACATTCGGTGAAAAAAAATATCAGGAAGGTTCACATACTGAATATTTTTCAACTGATAAACTGGAACAGGGTATTTATTATATTAACATAATTGCAGGGGATCAGCAATATACTCATAAAATTGCTATTGTAAAGTGAGTCCTGATTCACTGCAAAGTCAGTGATATGTGACATTTAATTCTTGTTATAGATGGCTTCTGATATATTAAAAATGAAAAGTTTTTTTTTATACATATTCTTTGCCTGCTTTTTTACAGATTTTGCTTTTGCACAGGATACTGCCGGCGTCAAAGTTTTGCAAAATAAATCCGATATACCTTCGGTAAATATTAAAACAACGGATGGAGCAGTTTT
>CAZSJF010000303.1:0-3773 GCA_964606705.1 uncultured Bacteroidales bacterium | reverse complement strand
AGTTAAATCAATTTTATGATTTAACTCAGAAATAGTTCATAGGTTTTATTAACAAATAATAAATAATGAAACATAGATATTTATATGAACAGGATTTTCTATTAAAATTTTTAATTTTTTTCATTTCTCGTAAAAGCCTTTAAAACATGATAATTCTGATATATTTGATTATGATATTTTTCTGTTAAGAAAAAAATACATGCAACCCTTTTTGAAAAAAAATGAACTTCATAGTAGAGACTTGAAAAAAAGGTATCTGTCAAATTAAAAAGTTTATCGATTGTTAACCTTAATAAAAATGTTATGAAAACTTTTAAAAATATTGTAATAAGCATCGTTGTCCTGTCTAATGTTTCAGTGTCAGCACATGGAATTAAGTATATCGATGCATACAGGGGAGCATCCTGGGGTATAGGGATTTATACTTCATATGACAAATGCAGTTATCGTATAAAAAGTGAAAATTCGTTCGGGGAAGCAATGTTAAATGATAATCCTGACCTGTTTAAAGGTGATAATAACGCGAATTATACATTCGGGATACAGATAGCACGCAGATTAAACAACAGGATATATGCCGAAACGGGAATACTGTATTCTCAGAAAAAAAGCCTCTCAGTTTCAGATTACAGTATTGGCAATCAGATAATGACTTTTGATTATAATGGAAAATACCTTGATATCCCGTTAAAACTGAGATATTATGTGTTGCAGAACAAACATAGCTTGTATTTTTCGTTTGGTATCGTTGCCAGTTCAAATTATCCTGATCATACAAGCGGATACTTCCGTAAAATATCTTCTGATACTAAGCAGGAATATCTGATAACATTACAGCCTTCTTCTGTCGGAATAAGCGGAAGGATAGGGCTTGGCGTAGAAATGATGCTTGGTGAAAATACACGCATTTTTTTAGAACCATTTTACAATTACAGCTTCAGCCCTGTTGTTAAACAGGCTCAATATACAGACATGCCGATGCAGCATTTTATAAATAATATAGGCCTGAGTTTCGGTATTTACAATTTTGATTTTAATTTAAAAGACAGCAAGAAGAATAATAAGAAAAATCTCGGGCTGACTTATTGCCCTGAGTTTTAAATTTAATTAAATAAACAGAGTATTAACCTTTAAAACCTATCAGCCATGAAAACAACAAGATTCACAAAAAGACACTGGTTACTGATAACAGTAGCGGTTATGCTATTTTCTTTAATGATAAATAGCTGCAAAAAGGACACACTTGACATTACTGACCATGACAACAATACGGTACAGCCCACATCGTACAGTTCATTAAGCCAGTTTTTTGAGCATAACGGGGCACAAAGCCAGCACTTTACTGTTGACCCTGCAATCCAGAACACTATTACTGGAGCAAAAGGAGTTGTTGTTGTAATACCTGCTAATTCATTTGTTAATGACAACGACCAGCCTCCTGCAGGCAATGTTCAGATTGAATTAAAAGAGATACTTTCTTTTAAGGACATGATTTTATCAAATAAACCGACAACTTCCAACGGTATAATTTTGAAGTCAGGGGGGGAAATATTTTTTCAGGCAACAAATAACGGAGATGTGTTGAAATTAGCCCCAAATAAAAATTTACAGATATCCATACCTAATAATAATCCTGTTTATGGTATGCAACTCTTTTTTGCATCAGGGCTTGATTCTAATTTTAACTGGTCATTGGCTGATACAACAGCTGGTTATATATACCCTAATCCTTATGATTCTTTGTATTCCGTGCTACTTAGTTTTATAGGATGGGAATGGATTAATTGTGACGATTTTCTTGATGATCCTAATCCTAAAACCTATATTAAGATTGACCCGGTATTAGATACTGTCCAGACTGAAAATATTCTTATGAATGCATTTATTGTGTTTAAAAGTATTAATTCAGTGATGGGAACAAGTAAGATAAGTGATACTCAGTATCAGTCATATTATGAAGTTCCAACTCAGATGGTTGTTACCATAGTTGCAATAGGATTGGGTGAAACTTCACATAAATTATATTTCGGCAAACTGGATGATGTCACCGTAACACAGGATCTGGAGGTAAACCTGAATATTTCTGAAATAAATGAGGCAGATTTAATCAATATAATTATGAATCTCTGACATTTCAGTATTCTCCGTCAGTTTTTCTTTTAATACTATACCGCTTTCATGATAACGAAAGTTAAAGTGAAAGCGGTTTTATTTTTCTTTCCCTTATGGATTATATTTTCTTCAGCAACGGTATGCTGATAATGAATTCGTTTTCTCTTATTGTTACTCCTACGTCCCTGCTTGTATATTCACTGTATGTTTTAATTATACTTTCAATGAGATCTTTTGTTTCTGTTTCTTCACTGTCTTTTTTATCTATATTATGCTTTATTATTAACTGTTCACCTTCTGTAAATATATCTATTATCAACGGATTTTTTGTTGACATTATATTCTGTTTCATGGCATTTTCCAGTAATGAATGTATTGTATATATCGGTATTGAGTATTCATACATTAATTCATCTATTGTTATATTTATTTTGAATTTTTCTCCAAAACGTTTTGATAATAGCAGGTAGTATGAATTGATAAATTTTATCTCTTCTTTTAAGTTTTTGATGCCTTTATTTGTGCTGTTCAATATATATCTGTAAACATTTGAAAGGTGCTGGAGATATTCTGCTGCAAATTTGCTGTCCTCTTCTATTATGTACATTAGCACGTCGAATGTGTTAAACAAAAAACTAGGGTCCACTTTGCTCTTTAAAGCATTGATCTGTACCTGAAGATTTGATTGTGTCAATTTTGTGAGCTCGTTGCGTTTTTTATAATTATTGAGCCATAGAAATGCAATTATTACAATCATTAATACTCCTGCAATTAACGAATAAAGCATTATCTGGTTCCTTTTTATTCTTTCGGTTTTTACTTCAACCTGTTTTTTGAGCAGTTTGTTCTCCTGCTCTTTGTTTTCTGTTTCATATCTCGAAGCTAATTCGTTTATTATTGAATCATTTTCGCTGTTTGCCGGGACATTGTATTTCATGAATAATTTCAGATATTCATAAGCTTTTGCGCAATTGTTTGTTTTATAGTATAATTCGGATAATACAGAATAGTTATTTGCTATGGACTCTTTGTGTCCAAGTGTTTTTGCCAGCTCAAGGCTGTTATTTAAATATTCCATGGCTTTGTCGTAGATATCGTTGTTATAATATACATTGCCGATATTATGATAAGAAAACATTATGCCAAGACTGTCAGAACTTGCTTTTCTTCTTATCAGAGATTCATTGAAATATTTCAAAGCTTTTTCGTAATCAAATTTATTTGAGTAAATAAGCCCTATAAGTTCATAAGAATTTGCTATTAATTGATTATCATTTGTTTGTTGTTCTGCTTTCAATGCTTTGTTAGCATAGTTCAGCGCTTTGTCATATTTGCCTAATTCAACATATACATTGCCGATGTTATTATAACAATTGATTATTGCGCCGGTTTTGTTCAATTGCTTAGATATTTTTAACGCCTTTAGATAAAAGAGCAAGGCTTTTTCATGTTTTTTCTGAAAAGAATAAATATAGCCGATATTATTATAACAACTTCCAATAGCTGATTCGTTGTTTGTTTTTTTTGCTATTTTTTCAACTTTGAAAAAATATTCTAAAGCTTTTGAATAATTACTTAGCTTTAGATAAACGCAGCCTATTCTCTAAGTCGCTGGAATATCATAATAAAACATCAAAAACACACCAAACACACCCAACACA
>CAZSJF010000302.1:321-3778 GCA_964606705.1 uncultured Bacteroidales bacterium | reverse complement strand
TCAATACGTATAGCAGCCTTTCTGACAATTTTTTCCGCAAGCATAGTGCACCGCTTCATAGGACTTGAAAATACGGCATCAGGGACAATTCCTTTCAGTTTTATGGCAACTTCTTTTGCTTCCTTTTCGAAAGTATCAGCAAGAGGGACATCCGTATGCCCGTAAAACAAGTCATGCTGTACGCCAACTCTTGTATGCCTTATGAGATATATCTGCATAATACAATCAAAGATAAATAAAAAACAATTTCACAAACCTGCTGGATAGCGCCAAGGCAATCGCCTGTATATCCGCCAATCCACCTGTTAAAAAATCTCATCATTAAGAATTTAGCTAGGAATACAGGTATTATCAATAGAAAAAACATATAATTATTGAATAAAGCCAAGGGTAAAATGCCAATTACAAAAGCTATTAATAATTCATACACTGTAATTGTTTTTGCCATAGGTTTAGCCTTACTGTCTTCATTTCCCCTGACATAAGCATTTGACAGCATTACTGATACTGCCGCAAACCTGCTGATGCTGTGTCCTGCTATAATTGCAAATATCATCAATTCATTTTTAACCGATAGCAAAGAGCTGTACTTTAATAAAAGGACAACCACTATTCCGATAACACCGAAAGCCCCTACCCTGCTGTCTTTCATTATTCCCAGTATTTTCTCTTTATCCCACCCTCCGCCGAAGCCGTCGCATACATCCGCAAAACCGTCTTCATGAAAGGCTCCTGTAATAACAATACCTGTTGCCATAGACAACACAATACTGACAGAAACAGGGAAAACAAATAATGAAAGCCATAGTACAAATGCTGAAATACCTCCGACAATGCAGCCTATCAAAGGCAGGTATCTTATTGCCCTGTTTGCCTCCTCTGCTGAATATCCGATATTAACTTTAACAGGTATCCGCATAAAAAACATCACTGCTGCAAGAAAAATATTTAATTCTTTTTTCATCGCCTATCCTGATTAATTTAAAAACTTAGTGATTTCTTTGTGTCTTAGAGCCCCCGCCTGCCAATGTTAGCCTAAGGCTGGTGGCGAGCAGGTTAGGGGCAAGAAAATTTTCGCCACTAAGACACAAAGGCACTAAGTTTCACAAAGATACACCAAAACAAAAATAATTTACGAATCAATCATATTGTTTGTATGTTTATTTTATTTCTCCATTTTCCTATGCTGAATAATATAACAAGGAAAATCAATTCCGCAACCCATTGAGCAGATATGCCCCACCAGATGCCGTCAACACCAATAATTCCGCTAAAATAATAAGAAACGGGTATCCTGATGCACCACCAACCGATAATTGTAGAGATCAATGTCAGTATTGTCCTACCCGCACCATTGAATACACTTCCGATTATATATGTCGTGGTACATATCAGGTAAAAACTGCTGACTATCAGTAAATATCTTTGCCCGAGTTCTATTACCGCCCGGTCATCGGTAAAGAAGCCTATCAGCCAGTCACCCTTAAGTAAAGAAAAAACGGTTAATATCAAAACAGGCACCGAACATATAAGCCATGCTGCAAACATTCCTTTTTTCAGCCTGCCAAATTTTTCCGCACCTAAATTCTGCCCCACAAACGCAGAAAAACCCATTGATATGTCCATAGCAAACATAAACATGATTGAGTCAATCCTGCCGGCAGTATAATATGCTGCTGCTGCATTTGTTCCGAATTTATTAACGATCGATACGGCAGTACTCATTGCCAGGGAAAGCAGTAATGTCTGAATTCCAACCGGCAAGCCTGTTTTTAAAGACTTATAAAAAATCTCTTTATTGAAAGTAATTTTAAATAAAGAAATCTCCAATTGTTTCTGATACCTGAAGAAATAATAAATCAAGGCAACAAAAACTATAATATAAGATAAAACAACGGCAAATGAAATCCCGTAAATCCCTAATTTAAGCCAGTAAACAAAAATGAAATCAAAAGCGATGTTCAATACGTTTGTCGCAACAACAAAATAAAAAGGGGTTTTGGAATCCCCCATAGACCTTAGCATCGCCTGAATAGTATTTGTAAAGAACATGAAAGTTATCCCTGCAAAATAAAGGCGGGTATATATCACGGCATAAGGCATTACATCTTTGGGAATATTGATAAGTTCAAAAACGTACGGGCATAAAACAATTCCTATGAATGTCACTGCCAGCGATGAAAAAAATAAAAATATGATATTTGTCTCTATTGTCTTTACAACCATAGCGGTATTTTTTGCCCCATAAAATTGTGCCAGCAAAATGTTGGAACCTATAGAAACGCCTGTTACAAGAGAAACCATCACAAATATGAAAGGAAATACTTCGCCGATAGCCGCCAAAGCTTCTTTACCGACACTTTTGCCGATAATAATGCTGTCAACCAGCATTGAAGCCTGTTGAAACAGGCTGCCAAACAATATAGGCAGGGTGAAGAAAAGTATCAGTTTAAAAACATTTCCCTGTGTTAGGTCTTTCATTCAGCTATTACTTAATTACCTATATATTCTTAATTCAATCTGTGTTTATCTGTGGTCTTCTGTGGTGAATTATTTTCTTTGCACCACAAGATTAACACAGATTTTATTCGCATATTGTTTATTTTATTTGTGCTCATGAGTGCTACGCAATTCACAGATTACTCATTTTAATCTTTATTTGAAACGCCTGCACTTTCAAAGCTTGCCATTTCATTGAGAAAGTTAACAGCTGCCTGAACAATAGGCAATGCCAGAGCTGCCCCCGTACCCTCTCCCAACCGCAAATCTATATCAAGGATCGGCTTAGCTTTGAAATATTCCAGCATAAGCTTATGCCCCTGTTCATTAGACCTGTGGCAGAAAATGCAATTGTCCAAAATGTTTTTATTTAACTGAAACGCTGCAAGCAAAGCCGAAGAAGCTATAAATCCGTCAACAAGTATTACCATTTTAAGTTCGCATGCTTTAAGCATAGCTCCCGCCATCATTGCTATTTCAAACCCTCCGAATGCTGAAAGTATTTTTAGTGCATCATTCCCTGCCTGATGCACAGAGATGGCTTTTTCCAGTATCTGTACTTTCTTTTTCAACCCTTCATCATCAAGGCCTGTCCCCCGACCTGTGCATAATTCAACAGGAATATTGCAGAATCTGCTCATCAGCAATGAAGCAGAAGATGTGTTTCCTATTCCCATTTCACCGAAGCCGATAATGTTGCAAGCGTTTCTATTTTGTTTTTCAACAAGTTCTCCCCCGCGTTTCATCATTTCCTTACATTCTTCAACTGTCATAGCAGGCTGCTTAAGAATGTTATCTGTCCCTTTTTTAATTTTAGCGATGATCAGGTCGGGATGGCTATCAAAATCCGCATCAACTCCTGCATCCACAACTTTCAGGTTTATCTTATTCTGCCTGCAGAAGACATTAATTGCTGCACCGCCGTTCAGGAAACCAACAACCAAACACACCCAACACA
>CAZSJF010000302.1:0-311 GCA_964606705.1 uncultured Bacteroidales bacterium | reverse complement strand
ACCGCCGTTCAGGAAATTCAAAACCATCTGCTTTGTAACAGCTTTGGGAAACGGGCTGACACCTTCTTCTGTAAGGCCGTGGTCGCCTGCAAAAACAAAAATTGCAGGGTTGATAAGCTTAGGCGTTAATGACTGCTGTATCATTCCAACCTGCAATGCAATATTTTCAAGCATTCCCAGAGAGCCAAGAGGTTTTGTCTTGGTGTCTATTTTGTGTTTTAATTCTTGTTCTATATTCATAATTCAAAATATAATAGAGTTTATACCAAATACGTTAGTTATCAAATTTACATATTAAATGTGCTCTGTGT
>CAZSJF010000301.1:0-3833 GCA_964606705.1 uncultured Bacteroidales bacterium | reverse complement strand
AAGTAATCAAGGTATATGTAGAACCTGAAAGGTCTTTAGGGTTTTGATAACCCGGTCCTCCGAAAAATTCAGTCTTTTCTGCTGGAAGGTTGTTCCATTGCTTACAGGAAGTCTGACAGGCACGACACCCGATACATTTTGTATTGTCAATTAAAAATGCTATTTGTTCTAATTTATTTTCCATTTAATTTACCTCCTATATTTTTTCTATGTTGCAAAGAAATGTTTTATATTCAGGTATATTTGTATTACCATCACCGACATGAGGAGTAAGAATATTTGCTGAATCTCCTGTTGCTATACCGGCATAGCCGTAGTGCCATGGCAATCCTATCTGATGTATTTTACGTTTATTACCTCCGTCATTGACAGTTAACGGTTCAAATCTGCTTGTAACCAAGGCATAAGCTGTAATTTTTCCGCGTGCAGATGAAACAGCTACTTTATCTCCGTTGGCAATACCTTTTTCTTCTGCCAGGTCATTACTGATTTCCACAAACATGTCTGGTGCCAGTTCTGCCTGCCACGGAAGGTTTCTTGTCATTGCTCCCGCCTGCCAGTGTTCCGTTAACCTGAAAGTTGTTGCCACAATCGGAAATTCTTTCACTGTACCAACCGGATTTAATTCTTTGTTTTTATCATCTCCTTTATGGTATAGTTTGATTACAGGGTTATTCATCTGGCTTGAAAAAGGATTTTTAGAGAGCGGCGTTTCAAGTGGTTCATAATGTTCTGAAAAAGGACCTTCATTTGGTTTGGGAGAAAATAATCTACCAAAACCTTCTTCGCACATTATGAACGGATGTTTTTCATCAGGCGGCCATGGACCGTCAGGGATATCACCTTCAAATGCGCCTACTTTTCCGTCGGGTTGTACCTTTGTTGGGTTCCATCTTATTACCCAGCGGTCAGGATTTAAAGGTTGTCCTTCCTGATTGACAGATGCTCTGTTGTATAATATCCTGCGGTTAACAGGCCAGCACCATGCCCAGTTCAGGTTCATACCCGGTGCTCTTCCTTCTGCTATAAGTGCCTGTGCTTTTGGTTCATCTTTTTCATGTTTACGCTTTGCATAACGGTTAGAAAATTCACCGAGTTCATTTTTAACATAATTTGGTGCTGATTTATCACCTTCAGCATCTGCCCAGCTAACGTAACCACCGCAATATATCCAGCTTCCACAGGCAGTTGTACCATCGTCCATTAATTTAGCAAATCCGGGAACCTGTCCTTTTCTTTTTCCGTTTTCAATAAAATATCCGTTAATTTCAGAAGCCACTGCATGTGCACTTGGTTCTTTGTCAACATCAACATTATCACCTGAGCCATAATTCCAGTTCAGCTTAAGTATCGGATCCGGAAATGCTCCTCCGTTTTTATATTCTTTTTTCAGGGTTTTATACAGAGCGTCAACCATCCATAAATCGGAACGTGCATCGCCATGCCAGCCTTCATCACCAGGATGAATAGCGGCATATCTCCACTGCGCCCATCGCCCGGAATTACTGACAGAACCTTCTTTTTCAACAGATGAGCAGGCAGGCAATAAAAATACTTCTGTCTGAATATCAGCAGGATTTACATCGGGCCGTTTCCAGAACTGTGCTGTTTCTGTTTCCCAAAGTTCAGCAACTACAAGCCATTTTAATTTTCCCAAAGCAACTCTTTCTTTATTTAAGTTTGGTCCGCCAACAGCAGGGTTTTGTCCCCATGCTATAAGGCCTTCAATCTCTCCTTTATACATTGCCTCAAAAATATTCATGAAATCATGTGCTCCTGGTTTTTTAGGAAGATAATTATAGCAATAACCACCTTCAACATCAGGTTGCGCACTTTCTCCCCACCAGGCTTTCAACAGACTCGTAATATACTTTGAATAATTTCCCCACCAGTTGGCAGATTTTGGGTCTTTGGATTTAGGAGTATATTTTTCTATATAAGCTTTTAAATCAACCTCTTCTGGTGTGGGTGTTGAAAGATAACCCGGTAAGATATGAAACAACAGAGCCATATCGGTAGATGCCTGAACATTAGATTCCCCTCGCAATGCATTTATTCCGCCGCCTGCAATTCCTATATTGCCTAGTAACAGCTGAATTTCCGCATAAGTTCTGATATACTGGGCACCGACTGTATGCTGAGTAGAACCCATAGCATAGCACCATGTAGCAGATTTATTATCAGGATACGTACTTGTAAATAAGTCGCAAACTTCAAGATATTTATCTTTCGGAGTTCCTGTAACACTGCAAACAGTATCAACATCATATCTTTCATAATGCTTTTTCAACAATTGAAAAACACAATTTGGATTCTGGAGAGACATATCTCTTCTTGGAATTCCGTCGGGACCTGATTCATATTTCCACAAGTCTTTATTATATTTTCTTTTTTCAGGGTCATAACCGGCAAATAATCCATCTTCAAATTTATAATCCTTATTAATAATAAAAGAAGCATTGGTTTTATTTAATACATAACCTTTATTAATTCTGTCATTTTCAATAGCATAATTAATCATACCGCCGACATAAGCGATATCTGTTCCCGACCTGAAAGGTGTGTATAAATCAGCTATTGAGGAAGTACGTGTAAATCTAGGGTCGGATGATATTATTTTTGCTCCTTTTTCTTTGGCTTTCATTATCCATTTTGTTGCTAAAGGATGACATTCAACAATATTGGATCCCATAACCATGATTACATCAGAATTTTCAAGGTCGTTAAAATGATTTGTCATAGCACCTCTTCCGAAAGAAGCTGCAAGAGCTGCAACAGTGGAAGAATGGCATAATCTTGCCTGATGGTCAAGCCAGTATATTCCAAGAGCACGGGCAAACTTACTGAAAAGATAACATTCTTCAGTATCATGTGCTGCACCGCCTAGTTGTGCAATTCCCGCAGTACGGTTAACAATTATACCATCTTTTTCCTTGACAAACGTACGGTCTCTTGTATCCTTGATATTTTTTGCTATTTTTTCAATCGCCCATGTCCAGTCTTTCTTTTCCCATTCAGACGAACCCGGCGCCCTGTAAAGAACAGAATTCAATCGCCGTTCATTTACAGCAACCTGAAAAATTGCAGAGCCTTTTGAACATAATGCCCCCTCGTTAATCGGATGGTCGCCATCTCCTTCTATGTTAATTATTCTTCCGTCTCTGGAAGAAACAATCAATCCACAACCTACTCCGCAATAAGGACAAATTGATGTGGTTTCTTTTGTTAAAGTAGTTTTAAACGTTTTTTCTCCTGCCCAAGCGGAACTGGATGAAAGGGCAAATGTAGAAATTACAGTACCAAGTGTTAAAGCACTTCGCTTAAAAAAAGATCTTCTGTTAATTTTCATATATTTTCCTCCAAAATCTTATTAAATGATATTAAAATTTACGTTTAAAAAATGTAAATTTAAATTTAAAACATTATTATTTTTAACAAAATAACTTTATAATGTACTAATAAAAAATGACAAATGTCATTTTTTACTACATTTATAAATAACAAAAATATCTTTGAAAGAAAAATTAATTTATATTGACTGAAATCCGGTTTGAAAATATTCTTTTTCCGATTGCGTCAGTATATGAAATCAGATATAAAAATCACTAATTTTTTTCAACTTACTGACATCAAGCAGAGTAATTTTTCTTCCTTTAATACTGATTAATTTTCCCTCCTTAAATTCTGACAATAAGCGGATTATTGTTTCAGTGGCTGTACCAATAATATTAGCTAAATCTTTTCTGGATAAAGAAATGGCATTATCACTCACGCCTTCCTTAAAAGTATTATTCAGTACCAATAATGTTTCGGCTAATCTTTTCTTAACAGAT
>CAZSJF010000300.1:0-3838 GCA_964606705.1 uncultured Bacteroidales bacterium | reverse complement strand
TGTGTTGGGTGTGTTTGGGTGTTGGTTTCAAGCAGTGAAAGCAGTTCAGCAGAGTATTGTACAGTGTTCTTTGTGTCATCAATAGTGTAGTCAATATCCCAGTATTCTTTCTTTTCGATGATCCTGGCATTACTAATGCTGTTGGATCTAAAAAACACCCATGATATCAGAACAATAAAAAAAGTTAAAAACACACTAAATATTTTACCTGTTTTTTTTGTGATTTTTATAAAAAATAATTTATCTAAAATTAAAAATACTCCATGATATATTCCCCAGATTACAAAAGTCCAGTATGCTCCATGCCATAATCCACACAAAGAAAAAGTAATAAAAACAGCAATCATATATATATAATGTTCTGTTTTAATGCCAAAATATTTGTACTGTGGCAGGTTTTTTGAAACAAAATAAGCAATCGGCAGAAACAAATAATCTCTGAACCAGGTTGATAAACTTATATGCCATCTTTTCCAGAAATCAGTTATATTCAACGAAAAATAAGGATAGTTAAAATTTATCACTATATTAAATCCCAGTAACTTTGAAATACCTATTGCCATATCTGAATAACCTGAAAAATCACAATAAATCTGAAATGCAAAACATAAAATTCCCAAAAATAATATTATAAAGTTCAATTCATTATAATTGGCAAATATGTAATCAACATGGTAAGCACAGCTATCTGCTATAACGACCTTTTTAAACATACCCCAGAGAATTTGTTTTAATCCGTCTTTCGCCTGATAATAATCAAATTCCCTTTTAACAAAAAATTGTGGCAATAGTTTTTTTGCTCTGTCTATCGGGCCGGCAATTAATTGTGGGAAAAAAGCCACAAAATCAAAAAATGCTACCCAGTCTTTTGCAGGTTTTATTCTTTCATAGTATAAGTCTATAACATAACCTGATACTTTAAATATGTAGAAACTAATGCCAATAGGTAACAATATATTTATTGTTGCAGTATTGATATTTAAACCTATCAGGCTGAATGTCTCTTTAAAAGAATCTATAAAAAAATTCAGATATTTGAAAAAACAAAGAAAACCAAAATTAATTAACAAGCAAACTACAAGTAAAAGCTTCTTTTTTTTCTTTGTTTCAGTTTGTGAAATGAATAAGCCGCTTATAAAATTTACAATTGAAATAAAAATAATCAGGAATAAAAAACGGTAGTCCAGCCAACCATAAAAAATATAACTTGAAACCAGAATAAGTATGTTCTGCCATTTTAGTTCTTTGAATACAAACCAATATAAAATGAATAATATCGAAAAAAATATTAAAAACGCATATGAATTAAACAACATAATTATGAATTATTTGTTCATATAACAGGTTCCATTTATAATCATCCGAGCAGACTCTCTGATGCCATGATATTGAAACATGCAAATTTTTATAATCATTAAGTTTTTCAAGCATTTTAAAGCATGTTTCAGAAGCAATATTAATGGTTTTTCTGTTATAATCAAAGATTGCCGAATCAGTTATGATTAAAGGAATTATGTAGTAATCAAACGGGCAGTCGTTTTTGTGGTCATACGGCCTGTATCTGCTGGCACATCCGCTTCTGAATCCGGGCATATCTATCCAGCCTATTGTTGAATCTTCTTTGAAATATTTGTTGTGAAGATGCGGAGTTATATTTTCAGAATAGTTCATCCAGTGCTGCCTTATCTTTGTTATTTCTGTATCAGCAGCATTTTCCAGAATATCTTTTTCATCTTTTAATAACTGTTCATTTTCCGCACTGTCAAAACTGCCGTGCAAGCCAATCTTAAAACCTTCGTCCAAAAGATATTTGATCTTCTCCTGTATTCTTTTGTTAGTCCTTATGTCGTATGAAGGATCTATTATATGTTTTGAAAAACATTTTCTTGCTAATGGTGACTTGGAAAAGAAGTAAAACACAGACCTTTTATCAAAACTTTTTTCCAGATTGACCCAGTAATCAAAACACCAGTATGACGGCGTGCTTAAAAAGAATTTAAAAGTCCGGATGAATTCCTTAACTGCTATATCCGGTGAAAAAATGTTTCTGAAAGTATTATAACTGTTGAATGCGGTTTGTTTTAAACGCAGCACCATTGTCTTTCTGATATAATCAACATCATGCGAAAGTTCTATGACAGGTTTATTTTTGTTCCCGAATTTAAACTCGGGGAAAAGTCTGACTATTATTTCTTCTAAAATCTTAAAGTAAATATTTACAACAGGAACAAGAAATGTGTTTTTATCTTTTCCAGGGTGCCTGAGAGCATAACTCCTGATTTTTTTGCCTTTGTTGCATTCTGTATCATATTCCTCGTATCTTGAAAGAAACAGAAAAGCATTACGGAAAATATCATAATTCAGCAGGAACGAATCTCCTGAAACCATGGTGTTTTTGTAAACATATAACTCTTTGTTTATGTAATGTATCTCATTTGAAAAAACATTACCCGATTTATTGCATATACTGTTCTTAAGATTTGTCTGCCCGGTATAATATATTACAGGAATATTTTCCTTGGTTTCCAGTTGGTTGAACTGTTCAAAAGAAATAATGCTGATGTCAAAAAATGCAAGGCTGATTCTTTTAAATTCTTCAGCAATGTATCTAAGCCAGTTTTTATTTTCTAAATCTGTAACTATATATAGCATCATACATTTGACATTTGACATTTGACATCTGACATCATCCATCACCCATCATTTGTCAATAAATTGCCTGAACCACATTTCAATATTTAAAGCTCCCCATATATCCCTTGAGAACACCCCTTCTTTTTCAATATATTTTATTATGTTGTCGGTATTATATATTCCTCTTCCCTTTGCATTTTTACTGCTGAAAATATCCAGTAAATATTCTTTAAGCGGGCCTGCAAACCATTCGTTGACCGGAACAGGGAAGCCCATCTTGTCTTTCCTCTTTATTATTTCTTCAGGCAAAATGTTTTTAACGGAATCAAGCAGTATGTACTTGGTTTTTCCGCCTGAAAATTTCACGCTTGGAGGCATTTTTGCCGCAAGTTCAACCAGCCTTCTGTCCAGCAATGGCACTCTCGATTCAACTGAAACAGCCATGCTCATCCTGTCTTCAACCTGTAATAAAGTGGGGAGTAAAGTTTTAATATCGTAATATGTCATTTTATTGAAGTACGAAAGCGTATCTGGCTTGTTGAACAATTGCAGAAATTTGTCAAAAAGTTCATCTTCATCCCTGTCTTTCAGGAAATCTTCTTTATATAACATATTCAGGTTAAGAGACCTGTTGATTAGCTTATAGTAGCGTTTATCCATGCTTTCAAACAATCCGGAAGAGAACTGAGAGATAAGCATAGGCACATATTCTTTGAGCAAAGGCATGTTTTGGATGATAGAGTTGAGGGTAACTATATGCCTGCCTTCTTCCTGTGTTTCTAATATCGCACCTTTAATGCATTGTTCCAGGTAAGCAACCGCATATCTTGCATATCCTCCGAAGACTTCATCTCCTCCTTGTCCTCCCAGCACAACTTTAACATGTTCGGATGCAAGTTTTGAAACCATATACTGCGGGAAAATACCCGGCCCTCCGCCCGGTTCATCCATATGGTATATAAGCTTTTCCAGAATATCCCTGAAATCCTTTGCTGTCGGAAAAATTTCAAAATGCTCGCTGTTTATATGTTTGCTGATTATCCTTGCATACCTGGTTTCGTCATAAATTTTGGAATCTTTAAACCCCCCTGAAAAAGTTTTCAGTCTGCTTTTGTAATTCTTTGCGGCAAGTACTGACACAATGCTTGAATCAAGGCCGCCGCTCAGATAAGCTCGCACAAAACACCCAAACACACCCAACACA
>CAZSJF010000299.1:0-3845 GCA_964606705.1 uncultured Bacteroidales bacterium | reverse complement strand
TGCGTGGCTTTTCAACGTACCTGCAGATGTTTTTACAGATAAATATATTATAAGCTGGCTGGCTGTTCCTTCAAACTTAAGTATTCTGAAGCTAAAACCATGGACTATCTTCTCTTACATGTTCCTTCATATTGATTTCTGGCATATCCTGTTCAATATGTTATGGCTGTATTGGTTCGGAAAAATATTTCTTGAGTTCCTGAGCGAAAAAAAGCTTATTTCTACTTATATGATAGGCGGAATAGCAGGTGCGGCTTTATATATCCTGGCATACAACATATTTCCCGTGTTCAGCAAAGTAAATTTTTCTGCAACAGCGCTGGGTGCTTCCGCTTCTGTGATGGCCATAGTATTTGCAATATCTCTCTATGTTCCTAACTATACTATTAATCTTTTATTTATAGGAAACATAAGAATAATATATATTGCTGTATTTTCATTTGCCATGGATTTTCTGATGATACGGACAGGCAATTCAGGCGGGCATATAGCCCATATCGGTGGTGCATTGTGGGGGGTTATCTATATCAGCCAACTGAAAAAAGGCAGGGATGCGAGCATTATTATTGATTTTTTTAACAGGATTTTCAATAGTTTGAAAAAAACTGGGACAAGATTCAAAGTTAGCTATAACGATTCTCCGAAAAAAGAAAGGCCTTTGTCAGATGAGGATTATAATTTTCAGAAAGCACAGCATCAGAAAAAGATAGACGGGATACTCGACAAAATTTCAAAATCAGGATACGACAGCCTCACAAGAGAGGAGAAAGAATTGCTTTTTAAATCAAGCAGCAGAAAATGATATAATAAAAATTCGCGAGACATAGAAGCAATACGCGTGTTATGTAACATATTTTATCACATCCATCCTGTCCATCTATTTCTTCAGAACTATCTGCCGTTCTCCTAAGCCATCCATATTTACCTGTTTGAGTTTTAACTAAAATCCACCACTCAGTTATTGAATTTTCAATAAGTGGTGTTTCATAGGTACTCCAAAACTCGTATATATCCTGAATTATTTTACCATTATACCAAACGTCATAATATCCTTCACCTTTAGACGACAAGATATATAAAGTATCATTTTTTTTGAATTCTTCAAATGTCGCATTAACTACCACCACACCCAATTTAATTATATGGACATTGCCTCTAATTGCAGTAAATTCCTCATTTGGGTTGATTAATAACGCAGTGTTGGTTGTATCTCCTTCTGTTTGATACAGTTTAAGTGAAGATTTTGATATCCATTCACCATATTGACAACATTCAAATGGACAAATATTATACTGTATAAAAGGGACTGCGGGTCTTTCAACTTGGGCTGCAACATTATGGACTATTGTATAGCATACTATTAAGAAAAAATAATTCAGCCTCATTACACATTTCATATATGACATATAACACCTTTAATCCTTACAAAAGAGGAGAAAGAATTGCTTTTCAGGTCAAGCAAAAAAAATTAATTTATCTAAACTCAAAATTTAACTGTTTTTAAATTATCACAATTCACTTTTTCATATTTTTTAACCTTGTCAGGGGGTACAGAATCCCAAATACACCAGTACCATTCATAAATTAAGGAATCATTCAAATATAAAGTTCTCTTTGTAGGAATAACCTTTTCAGAATCTTCTTCTTCTTCCCAATACAACCAAATGCCATTTTTTTTATCATTACAGTAGCATCCCTTTTCATAATAATGAATACCATCTTCAGTTTTGATATAATGTTCCCCATGTAATTCCCCATTTTTCCATGTTTCTTTTATTGATTCATTACCATTATCATACCAGTGTCTTTCTATTCCATCTAGTTTTCCATCCCTGTAATTCCATTCAAACTTTCTCAGCCCAGTAATCGGATTCCATTCTATCCATAGCCCTTCTTCTTTCCCATTTTTATATTTATGCTGATAAAAAATTTGTCCATTATAAAAAACCATATATTTATAAGTGAAACTATCTACTTTCCATGTCATAATTATACCATTACTATCAGGGTCTTCCTTGATGATGGTATTACATTTAGAGCAATTTTTATCATTCTCTTTTTTTAATGAGCATGAATAATTAAACAATAAAAGCACGGCAATAACAAATAATATTTTCCTTATCATGAATTTAAATTTAGAACTATTTTTTAGTTCAAATATCAGGCAATAATCTTTTATAAGCCGAGTTATTCCATTTCCGCCCTCAACTCTCTTTCAGCTTGCATCCAGTCTTGTTTCGGGTCACTGGGTTGTTTATTTCTTCTCAGGTAAATCTCGTATGCTCTTTTGCGGATTTCTTCCTCAGTGATTTTTACTTTTTCAGAAGAAGGAACTTTTTTTGTCTGTTTTTTTTCTTTTGGAAGCGAAGGTTTTTTAAGTATTCTTACCATAATAAAAAAATTAATTTTTTATTTTGATCTTTTTAGTTTTCAGCTTTGTATCTTTTTTTATTCCAAACAAAAAGCCATACTTTTCTATAAGTTTTGATATCTCTTCTTTTTCACTTAAATCCTTAACACCTGGTTTGTCAAGGTACTTTTCAACCAGCGGCTTATTGATTTCTTCAAGGCGTATGATAAAATCAGAAAGTATATTAGTGTAATTAACAAAGGCATCATACGGAGAACCGTACGGATTGAAGTATTTATGCACATCACCGTCAGCAAACCATTTTGTACACATGTAATAAAAATGGTCACTTGTCTGCAGGTATGTCCAGTCTCTTTTAATAACAGGGTCATCAATTTTTTTCACTATCGGTGCAAGCCTATACAGGCTGTTAAAAGCTTCGTTCTGCAGATCATTTCCAAGCCATGCCGTAAGGTCTCTTTCTATATCTGCCCAAGAAACAGGATAAGGAACATGTATAGGTGATACAGGCTGAAATTTCTGAGCCACTTCAGAAGGTGTCATAAACTTAAAATCTGAATTCTGAAAAACCTTACCCGGCAATGCCCTCAGAAATTCGAATATCCCTGTATCTTCCCACTGGTGTTCCCCGAAAGTTTCATAATCCATAAAAAGATTTATTGTTTCCTCATCAGGATTGATCTGATTGAGCCATTCAACATATTTTTCAGCTGTAAGCGGCCATCCCTCCCATCCGCGGTTGGAAAAACGAAATGCAATGTCATCACTCAACTGAAAATTCTTAAGTAAAAGTTTCAACCTAGGATTCACAGGATTACAGTAAACGAAATTAGGGCTTTTCCATCCCAGCACATGCTTGGCACCTTCCATAAGCATAGCTTTGAATTTCATCTCTCCTACCAGTTCTCCTATGTAATCAGAATAAATCAACTCTGTATTCCTGAAAACTTTGGGTTTCTGCCCGAAATATTTTTTAATCTTCTCGTCATGCTTTTTGACCTGGGTGACAAATTCATCCTTATCTTTCAATGCTACAAGAGAGTGGGAATATGTCTCGGATAAAAATTCAACACAGCCTGTATTTGCAAGGTCAATAAAACTTTGCAGGACATCCTGCGCATACATCTCAAACTGGTCAAGTGCAGTTCCTGAGATAGAATAACTTATTTTAAATCTTTTTCCGTATTCCCTGATAACATCAAGCATCAGCCTGTTTGTGGGCAAATAGCATTTTTCAGCTACTTTCCTCATTATATCATGATTTTTCTGGTCATCAAAATAATAATGGTCGTTACCTATGTTAAAAAAACTGTAATTTTTTAACCTGAACGGCTGATGTACCTGAAAATAAAAACAAATTGCTCTCAAAATAATTTTATTTAGTTAAAGAAAAATAAACATCTTTAAGTTTTTGTGCTGCTGAATCCCAGCTAAGGCGTTCAACTTCCAACCAACCCCAAACACACCCAACACA
>CAZSJF010000298.1:0-3858 GCA_964606705.1 uncultured Bacteroidales bacterium | reverse complement strand
CCGGCTTAACATCGGGTATTTTCAGGCAGTCAATGATTAATTGTTTGATTTCGGTTTTTAGCGCATCCATTTTATTTTCAGTCAAATAACAAGATCATGAATATTTCATTTCTTTCGCAAAGATATATAAATTGTTGAAAAATGATTTTTCTTCGTCAGCTCTTTCACGAATCATCTCACTTAGCTCCTTCATTTTTTCTGATCCCAGGTCCCTGTTTTTTCCTATACGTGCTGTAAAAAGTGAGACTCTTCTCCAATTATCGCCTATTTCCATCATTTTTTTTGAAAATTCCATAAGTTTTTCGTTATGAAGTTTTTCGGCTGCCTGGCGTAAAAATGTTGCATAAATAAAGCGGAAGCCGCCTCCGCCTGTCCCCTGATCTTCCAGCAGGATATGAATTTTCATCACTTCATGCGAAAGATGTTCGACATCCCTTGCATACTGAGGCCATAATACGACTTTATCTGCAAAGCGGTAAATTCCTTTGATCCCTATAAAAGGAATGGGGATTTTAAGCATGTAATAACAGGCTTTTTTAATTCCTTTTTTTATACACATCCCATAGTTTATGTTATCAGGAACGCTTTGCGTATAATACATAAAACCCTTAGGAGCCATCGAACCCATTGCAAAACGACCTTTTGTAAGCGATTCACTTTCCAGTTCCATTACTTTTGGGAAATAACTGTCGCTGATTATATACTTAGTTCCGTTTTTGCCAATAATATTTATAAAATGCATGTTATTGTGGATCCGTTCGTATTCAGGAATATAATCCATATAGAAGAAATCCACTTGTACTGAAACAGGGATGTTGTTTTTAAGTAATTCATCCAATTCCTGTTCTGCTTTCAGGGGGTTAGAGTATCTGCAGGATTTAAACCGGACACCAAATAGTTTCGCAACATTTTTTCGTATTTCTCCCGGTTTACTTCTAACGGTAAAGATAGGAAACGGGAAACGGGGATTTTTGAAATATCCAAAAAATATTCCGCTTCCGATGCCAAATATCATTGGCTCGCTTATGTCAAGACCGGCGTGATTCAGTGAAGCTGTCAGCGCACCCGTTTCGCAGTGGGCGGCCATTTTGTGCGTATAAGTAGCAATTATCATTTACTTTTTAATTTTTACTGTTGTTTTTACTATGCAGGAATTACTTGTTTTCGACTGAATAATTTCAAATAATTCGGGATATTTCTCTTTAATAAAAAATGATTTTATGTTATTGTTTTCTTCGTACATAATAATCTGAAACAAATTGGAAACAGGAATATTGAACACATGGGCATAACGCTTCAACAGATTAACTTTTATTTTTAAGAAACCCTTAACCTGCAGATGTCTTTTAACGCGATATTTACTGATACCCGCTCTGGCTGCCAGTTCTGCTTCCGACAATTCGCATAATACCATATAATAATAAATAGGACTTATTTCATTTTTACACAGTTTTTCGGACAACTGCTTTTCAAGGTTTATCTTTTTCAGCCAGAAATCGTCCAGAAAATGTTTCGTCAGATATGACCCTGTCTGTATGGCTCCGTACGTGCCATCTTCCTTTTCAACATACATTATCAGTTGTTGACTTTCATATTCCTCTTGGATGTCTTTCTCTTTCATTGCATTTTTTGTTTGGCGCACATGATGGCAGGATTATATATCAGATAACTTTTTCCTTCTTTAATTGAAAATATGACACAGTCAGGCATATTGCAATAAACCCGATTAACGGTGATATTTTAAGAAGCAAATTTAAAAAACTTCCACCTCTTAAAAATACAATATAAAAACCTTCAAGACACCAGTGCAAAGGTGAAAAATTAGTCAGTAATTTCAGAATATCAGGCATTATAAAAACAGGTACCAGGATTCCTCCCATCGCTGCAAAAATAACGACGGAGACAGCGCCTATGCCATTCGCCTGTTCCTGAGTTTTTGCAAGCGAACCTATCATAAGTGCATAACTGACGGCAGAAACGGCGGTAATTATTACAACTAAAATCAACGATCCCCATTGTGAGGGTATTGTCAGCTCCGGCAAGCCCATGAAAGGGAAAAGAAAGACACCGACCGAAAAGATAAAAACTGCCTGTATCAGCGCTGTAGCCACATATAACAGTAACTTGCTGCCAAAAATCAGTGAAAAGGTAACAGGGATAGTTTTTAACCTAATGAAACTGCCGTTAAGGCGTTCTTTTACAATATTGCTGCCTAATGAAATTACCATAAAAAACATGGCAAAAATTGTCCACGCCGGCACATTGTGCTGTGTTGAATTGGGGATAATATTTGTTTCCGAAGCGGGCTTCTGGCTGATGATAACCTTATCCGATATCAGCGCTTCCTTTAACTTGTCAGGTTTTTGCTTAATTTCCATTTGTTCATATATGGAATTCAGCAACAGCGTGTTTTCAATAATATTTATATAGGAATACAATACATTAATAAAAGTATAATTATATGATTCCTGTAATATCGGGTCGTGATAATATTCAATCCGGGGCATTTTTAACTGTAATGTAATAACGGGATGTTCAGGCTGCATCATATCTGCCAGCAGCAATTCGCTGTGATTATCGGACTTTTCTTTTAGTTTTGATGAAAATTCAACAGGAATATATATTGCAGCCAGCTTATTCATTTCAATAAGCGATGTTTTTACATTTTCACGCGGAATTGCATTGTCTTCGATGATATTGAACATACCGGATTGTCTGATTAGTTCAACCAGTTGTTGTGCCGGTTCAAGTGTGTCGTGATTTACAACCAGCAGAGAAATACGGTTGTCGTTTATTTTACGGAAAGCGCTGTCCTGAATAACTGATAGCAATATTACCAGCAGAAAGGGCATAACAAACATAAACAACAATCCTACCCTGTCGTTTATAAGCAACAAATATTCTTTTTTCACCGAAGCAATAAACCTGTACATATTAGTCGTAATAGCCCTCGCCGGTTAGTTGAATAAACATTGATTTTAAATCGTCCGATTGATATTTGTCTATCATACTTTTAAGGTTGTCACAGGCAATTACTTCGCCTTTGTGAATAATGGCAACACGCTCACAGAACTCCTCTGCTTCCGACATGTGATGAGAAGAGTATATAATTGTAGTACCATTCCGGTTTATTTTGTTCAGGTATTCCATCATGGCATATTTGCTTTGCACATCAGCTCCAACCGTGGGCTCGTCAAGAAAAAGAACCTGGGGATTATGAATAATTCCTATTGCCATATTCATCCGCCTTTTCATTCCACCCGAAAATACACGGGTCTTTTTGTGCGCAATGCGTGCAAGACCCAGCACCGAGAAAATTTCTTCTGAACGAATAGAAATTTCCTGTTTAGTAAGATTGTACAACGATCCGAAATACATCATATTCTGCCATGGGGTCAAATCCTCGTAAAAAGCATATTCCTGCGGCACAAAGCCAATTATTGATTTGGTTTCCATCTGGCTTAATTCATGGCCATCTTTATAAAAAAAATATGTTCCCGATGTTTTTGGTAAAATGCCGCAAAGGATTGAGATTAACGTCGTTTTTCCTGCACCATTAGGGCCGAGTATCCCGAATTTCTCTCCTGTATATATAGGAAAACTTACCTGCTTCAGACTGTCACAGTCCGACTTTTTGTATCTCTTGGTCAGCGCAGTTATTACAATGCAGTTTTCCTTAATCATAATATGATTTTGAAAGGCTCAAATTTAGAAATATTTCATGTAATATGGTTCTTTATAAATTGTGGCTAAATCCTATTTTGAGGTGTTGAACAAAAAGTTATTCACAAACAATATCTTACGTTGGAGATTCTCTCCAAACCTCTAATGACTTTTTTAAAGCGAAAAAAGTCATCA
>CAZSJF010000297.1:744-3892 GCA_964606705.1 uncultured Bacteroidales bacterium | reverse complement strand
TGTGTTGGGTGTGTTTGGGGGTTGGTTTATCCTTTTAAAGCCCTTGTGAAAAAACATACTGATTGAAAATTAATATTTTTCTCATCAGATTATTTTTCAATCAGTATGTTTTTTCACAAGGGCTTTAAAAGGATTGAACAACCTTTGAATAAGCCTGATATCATCTGTTAAAATTTCCGCAGTACCCTGCATTTCGTGGCTGAATTCTATCTTTTTTCCATAATTAGTCACTAATTCTTTAGGCAAGGACACCTCCAGTGAATACATATTTTCTTCTGCCACCAGTGATTTTGAGTTAACTGTTCCCTTTATCATGCCATATTCTATATAAGGATAATTGTCAAATTTGATATTTACTCTCTGTCCTGGTTTAACTTTCCCTGAGCCCTGAATCGGTAACTTGACCCTTCCTATAATAACATTAGGTCCATCCGATACCACTGTTATGACGTTTTCACCAAATTTAACATTTTGATTTTCACTCCAGAATTTAGTAAAAGTAACTATTCCGCTTATCGGGGACTTTAGAACATATTTCTGTTCCCATATATCTACCTGGCTCTTTAAATTTTCAAGCGCCTCTTTTAAAGACAATATATACTTGTTTATCTCCTGCTCATACTGAAGGCTCATATCTAAAATTGATTGTTCAAGCTCTGTAATCTGTATCATAGCACTTGCCATGTTGCTCTTTGCACCCTCAAAAGCAAATTTTTGCTGAAACAATCTACTCTCCGACATTTCAAAATCAGCCTTGGAAATTGCTTTTTGTTCAAACAACAGCGAATCCCTTATATATTGCTTATTTGAAATATTCAGCTCTTTTTCCATAATACCGCTTTGCCTAGATAATTTATCATAATACAAATAATATTTCGCTATCTGTGTCTTTATAGATTGTATTCTTTTAGTATAATACTTTTGTTCCATAAAATACTGATAGTCCTTATAACACTTAACAAATGTGGCATATACAGATTGTATTTCACCAAGTGAATAATTTTCTGAAAACATTACTGATTTATTTTCGAAGGTATCAGATATGCTCAAAAATTCAAGTTTAAATTTTATTTTCCTCACAGCCTCATAATCAGCAGGATTTTCAATAACGGCCAAATATTCATTTGCAGACACATACTGATTATCTTTCACAAACAGTTGTTGTATTTTTCCATCAGTTTTTGCAGTAATGACTGCAGGAGGATTTTCAGATGTGATCACTATCGTGGATGTAATAATATCAGGATATTTAAAGAACCAGCTTCCTATCAGCAATACAAAAACCGTTGAAAAAATCACTGTTATTCCCCACCTGATAAGCCAGTGAGGGATATGCCCCAGTATTTCCTGAACATCATCGCTTCGTAAATTTATATTATCTATTTTTTTTACAGCCATCAGTTTCCAAGTTCAAGTTGATTCTTTACCAGATTATAATAAGACCCTTTCATTCTGGTCAGTTGTTCATGTGTCCCCAACTCCGCTATTTTTCCACCTTCCAGTACAAGTATCTGGTCTGCATTCTTCACAGTGCTCAGCCTGTGGGCAACAACGATCACTGTTCTTCCCTTGAAAAACTCATCCAGGTTGTTCATTATTACCCTTTCATTATTAGCATCCAGGGCACTTGTCGCTTCATCAAAGAATAAAAAATCAGGATTTTTATACACAGCCCTTGCTATAAGAATTCTCTGTTTCTGCCCCTGGCTTAAGCCATGCCCGTCAGAACCTATTTTTGTATTGTATGCGAGCGGAAGGCTTTCGATAAAATCCTGAATATTTGCAACCCTGACCGCATTAAGCAGTTTTTCTTTGTTAACCGATTCATCACTGATAGCTATATTTTTCGCAATGGTATCAGAAAAAATATATCCATCCTGCATCACAATCCCACAGTGCTTCCGCCAGAGTTTAGTGCTGAAATTATACAGTGAATTATCCCCTATCATTATCTCTCCTTTCGTAGCCGGATAAAAGCCAAGCATCAATTTAATAAGCGTGGTTTTACCGCATCCGCTCATACCAACAATTGCCGTAACTTTTTTTTCAGGTATGAGCAGACTAATATTTTTTAAAACCATCTCCGAATGAGGCCCTTCATACTGGAAAAAAAGATCTGATATCTTTATATCCCTGTTTTTAGGCAGGTATGTCAGCCTGTTGAAATCCGGCACTTCTTCATCTTTCATATTATGGATTTCGCCAAGGCGCTCAAGGCTTATCTTGGCATCCTGTGTAGCCTGTGCAAATCCGATCATCTGCTCAATAGGACTGTTCAATTGCCCAAGGATATACTGAACTGCCAGCATCATACCAAGGGTCATATTACCATGTATGACTGATGTGGCTGCAATAAAAGTAATTATTATATTTTTTGACTCGTTTATTATAACAGCTCCCGATTGCTGATACTGGTTAAGTGAAAGGCTTTTGACACTTACCTTAAACATTTTGGCCTGAATATTTTCCCATTCCCAACGTTTCTGCTTTTCACAGTTATTAAGTTTGATTTCCTGCATACCGGTAATGAGCTGAATCAGATTGCTCTGGTTTCTCGACATCTGGTCAAAACGTTTGAAATCAAGGTCTCTTCTTTTCTTCATGAAAAAAAACACCCACATAAAATACAAAGCACTTCCTCCAAAAAAAATCAAAAAAATAGGAATGCTGTATATTGCCATGACAACACCGAAAATCAAAAGATTAATCATTGAAAAAAGGATGTTAAGAGTTTGTGAGGTAAGAAAAGTTTCTATTCTATGCTGATCGTTTATTCTCTGCATAAGGTCGCCTATCATCTTGGAATCAAAAAATGATATAGGAAGTTTCATCAGTTTCATAAGAAAATCTGACACAAGTGAAATATTAATACGTGTGCTGATATGAAGAAGTATCCAGCTCCTGATAAATTCAACAGATGTCCTGCTGAGAAAAAGCATCAGCTGGGCTATTAATACAAGATATATAAATGATATATTCTGATTTGTTATACCAAAGTCAACTATTGATTGTGTTAAAAACGGAAATATCAGCTGCATTAAACTTCCAAACAATAATCCAAGTGCGAGTTGAAAAAGAAAACTTTTATACGGCCTTAAATATGAAAACAGATAAAATAAATTCGTTTTATTTAAACTTTCATCCTCAT
>CAZSJF010000297.1:0-734 GCA_964606705.1 uncultured Bacteroidales bacterium | reverse complement strand
TGTGTTGGGTGTGTTTGGTGTTTTGTTGGAATGCACACAACAGGCGTAGGCATATACCTTCATCCTCACCTTCTTCACCTCGTGTGCTGGCCCACCCGTTCATAAATTCTTTCTTTGTATATTTGACCAGTCCGTGACCAGGGTCAGACACATAAACAATATCTTTTTTTATTTTATATACAACTATAAAATGTTCCTGCCTCCAGTGTGCAATACAAGGCAAATCGACATTTTCAGAAAGGTCTTCATATGATATGCGTACGCCTGTTGTGTGCATTCCTATAGATTCAGCGGCATCGCTTACACCAAGCAATGAAACGCCTTCACGTGTAATGTAGCAACGTTCCCTTAATAACTGGACAGAATATGACTTCCCGTAATATTTGGCAATCATGCGCAAACACGAAGGGCCGCAATCCATTGCATCCAGTTGCTTATAAAATGGGAATGATGACATAGAGTTTTTACAATCTGATTACTTATTCTTCACAAAAATACAAAAAAATCTAAATTAACGAAAAATTATACTGAAAAATAGATGCTGCATTTGCTTCAAATGTTTTTTAATGCAAAGAACATCAACAATATTTTATAACAAAATAGATATTTTTATGTAAATACTTGACAAATGTTGTATTAAAAGTTACTTTTGATTTTAAATTAAATAATTAATTATTAATTAAATTTTTATTATTATGAAAACAAAGAAAAACAACCCCAAACACACCCAACAC
>CAZSJF010000296.1:0-3899 GCA_964606705.1 uncultured Bacteroidales bacterium | reverse complement strand
CGTTGCCGGTAGATGATGGGACAGCTGGCCAAAAGCTTACTACAGATGGAAATGGCGTGTTGAGTTGGACAACAGGCGGCACAGGCGCTACAGGACCTACTGGTGTGACAGGAACTACAGGACCTACAGGTAATACAGGTATAACTGGTAATACAGGAGTAACAGGACCAGTCGGTTGTGCAACAGCAAACTATGTAATAAAATCAAATGGTACAACTGCTACTTGTACAGAATCGCCAATATATGATTCACCTACAGGGCCGCATAATGTAGGAATAGGTACAACAAATCCTGATCAATTTTTACATGTTGAAGGTATTGGAAAATTTACAACCGGAAATGTTGAAACTGTTAATACTTTAAAGGAAAATTCGGTATTTCTCGGACAACGCCTTAATGAAGGAGGAGCCATAAGTTTTAATTCAAATTTTGCAGGATGTATTGCTAACTGGATTGTACAGAATTATGACGGAGTATATCTTAGAGTTCTTAGAAAAGATAATACAACAGGAGCTTCCACAGTTTCATTTATTTTTGATTTAACTTGTTTTGGCCCTGGTAATGGATATAATGCAAACCTTGGCAGAGACAATGGGGTAGCAACTGACCGTTTCCAAGACCTGTTTCTGAATTCCAGACTTGTAATGTTTAATGGCAATTTCTCTTCTTCATTCAGAGCACAGGCACAAGCAGGGAATATAGCCTATACGTTACCTGCAGCAGATGGCACCTCTGGTCAGCAATTAACAACCAACGGGGCTGGTCTTTTAAGATGGGATGCTGCTGGTGGTGCTACAGGTGATAATTGGCTTTTATTAGGAAATTCCGGAACTAATCCCCCGACAAATTTTATTGGCACTACAGATGCACAAGCTTTTGTTGTAAAAACATCTAATACCGAACGTATGAGAGTTCTTGCTAATGGGAATGTTGGTATAGGATCAACCGCACCATGGACTTATGTCGATATACATAAAGATCAAAATGCTGAAACACGTTTATCAGTACAAAATAATGATGCCGGTGCTGCAGCCAGAGCTGTAGTAGGATTAGGAGGAACTGGTGGATGGACTATGTTAGAAACAACATCAGGTACTTATGCAACATCAGGTGCTTTTTATCAGGACGCAGCTCTTGTATATGCAAATGATGATTTATCCGGCGGGTTATCTGTAGGAGCATTTGATGCCAGTGGAGTTATTCGTTTTTATACAGCTGGTTATACAAGTGACGCATACGAAAGAATGAGAATAGATGCTAATGGTAATGTTGGTATAGGAACATTATCCCCGACAAGCAGATTACAAGTTGAAGACGCGACACTTAATTATGGATTAAAAGTTCTTAAAACAGGCTCTAATTTTCCAAATGTGGCGGGTTATTTTTCTGCGACAGGTGCTGCCGGGGTTGATCAAAATAAAGCTTTAATAGTGCCAAGTGGTGGCGGCAGAGTAGGTATAGGGACAGAAACTCTCAATCAGGCTCTTATGACAATCGTAGATGTTACATCCAGTAATTATCAGGCTCTTTTGATTTCTTCAACAAATGCAACAGCCGGTGGCAGCCCCCGTTATGGACTAAAAGTATATAAAACAGGTGCTGCGGAAAATAATATAGCCGGTTATTTTTCTGCATCAGGTGGTACTGTTACTAATTATGGTTTATTGGTTGATCAGGGTAATGTGGGTATTGGAAATACCGCTCCTGCGTCATTATTTGCTGTAGGCTCCGGTTCGGAGTTTCAGGTAAATACCAGCGGAGATCTTGTGAAAATAAACAATGTTACTTATTCATGGCCCGGTTCACAAGGTGGGGCCAGTCAAGTTTTAACTAATGACGGCTCTGGAAATTTAAGTTGGGGTGCTGGTGGCAGTGGTTGTAGATGGGACCAAATTACCGCTCCTTTAGCAAATCTTTCTCTTGCACATGCCGGTTATACAACTAATTTTTCATTTAATGGAACTACCACAGGAACAGCATTTACAATGTCATCATCAGGAATTACTTCAGGTAATTTATTGAGTCTTACAACCGACGTTTTAACCACAGGAGCAGCGCTTAAGCTAACAACTTCAACAGGTGCTACTCCTCTTTCAGATGGCGGCGGAATTATATTGGGTAGTTTTAGGGCTGCAGGTGGCGCTGGTACCAATAATTACCAATTTTTTGTTGGTGGTGGACTAAGCCATGGTGTAATAGATATTAGAAGAATGGATGGGGGTGCTAATACATGCAGGATTAGATTAATGGCTTACGGTGGTTCAAATTATATAGAAAGTTCACAAACTAGTGTTACTAATTTTGATGTCGGCAGTAATCTGATTTTTAGCGGTAGGGCTTCTGCTGCTATTGGTACAGCTGTTATACCTCAGTTGACGTTTGATGCTACTAATGCAGTAATTACTGGAACTTTAAACATTGGAAATGCTTCTACTACTACCTCAGCTTTATGTGCTAATGCCAGTGGGGCAAAAACTATTAATTACTCAGGTAGTATATTAAGAAACATAGCAACATCCTCAACAGCCTCAGTAAGAAAAGCATCTCTAGAAATTACTTCAACCGGAACATGGGATGGAGCCTCTGCCAGTAA
Source organism: uncultured Bacteroidales bacterium (assembly GCA_964606705.1). Taxonomy (GTDB): domain Bacteria; phylum Bacteroidota; class Bacteroidia; order Bacteroidales; family CAZSJF01; genus CAZSJF01. Next base: position 1,306 of record CAZSJF010000296.1, on the reverse strand, counting down.
TATAGGATTATATGTATCGTCTGTAACTGGTGGAACAGCTAATTACGATGCAATTTTTAATGGAGGAGGTAATGTGGGTATTAATACAACTACTCCAAGTTATAGACTGCATGTTAATGGTAGTGTTGCCGGAGTTGGGGCCTACATTGATGCTTCAGATATTAGAAAGAAAACAAATGTCCATACATTAACTTTGAATGGAATTGATATTGTGAACCAATTGCGTCCTGTTACATTTGAATGGAAAGAGGTTTTTGACGACGGAATGAAAGGGATGCAAATGGGATTTATTGCACAGGAAATAGAAAAAATATTGCCCTCAACAGTAGTTACAGCAAATGATACTGCTGGAACAAAAAGTGTAAAATATGATGAGTTTATACCTGTACTTGTAAAAGCTATTCAAGAACAACAGAAACAAATTGAACAATTAAAAACTGAAAATATTAACCTGAAAGTTGAAAATGAAAATTTTAAAATAAAATTTGAAACAATAAATGAACTGGAAAAACGATTAAAAAATATTGAATCTACACTTGGAACAGTCAATAAATAAAACATATTTATATCAAATAGTATGTATGTTATTCTTGTTTGCAAAAATAATTGGAACATATCAGAGTATATACTAACGAAATCAGATAACAAGATTATTAATAATAAAAAGGAAAAATCTTTTTCTTTCATACAACCTTTTTAACTTAAAATTACCCTTTTAATATAAACAGTATGTATACGTTTGTGTATACATTATATAAACATGAAATTTAAGTTCCATATTAAATTGGTATAAAAACTACTGATTTTTTTTGGGAATTAATTTTATTTTGAATAAATTTGTTTATAATAAATTTAAACTAAAACTAAAATATCTTGCAATACACTAATAATCAACAAATAACATCCATAAAAAATATGAAGAAAATAAGTTGTCAATTAAGCCTAATATTAATATCCGCAATTATCTACATTAATTGCGTTCAAGGCCAGAATTATGGAATGGTAGTACAGGGAACGAATATGAAAGTAGAAGGGTGGAGCTTTGTGTACATACCCGGCGACCTTAAGGCTGATGAAAATGTATCAGCAAGTCAGGGTACCATAGATCTGGACGGAACAATAATTTTAAAAGGTAATATAATAAATTCAACATGGGGGGATATATTTGTAAACAGGGAACCAATCCCTGATGGTTTGCTGTGGATGAATAATGATATGGACACACAGCGAGTACAGGGTACAACAAATATGCCTATCAAGATGGAAAACATAACGATAGAAAACATGGACAAGAAACTGGAATTGA
>CAZSJF010000295.1:0-3955 GCA_964606705.1 uncultured Bacteroidales bacterium | reverse complement strand
TGGCCTATATCATATCCTATGGAACTTCCCCAATAAGCGCTTACCCCTTTTGCCCAGATTACATCTCCTGTTGACGAATATTTCACGATTATTAAATTCTGACTTCCGGCAGCTTCAGTGTACAATGTTGTACTGCCAAATGCGATTGAATCGCTCTGGAAATATCCTGTTATATAAACATCACTTCCATAGGAAGTTATTCCATATCCTTCATCGTATCTATTCCCGCCGGCACTCCTGGCCCATATTACATTACCGGCAGTATCATATTTTGCAACAAAAAGGTCTTCATAACTGACATTGTTATTGGTCAGTACTGTTGTTCCAAAAGTAATGGAAGAACTGGAGAATCTGCCGGTAACGTATATATTGCCTGCATTGTCTGCAGCTACACCTTCCCCGGTCTCCCAGCCACTGCTTCCGCCGGCGCTTCTGGCCCAGACCACATCTCCGTTTGAATTATACTTGACTATGAAAATGTCACCATATCCCATATTGGTCAGTGTGAAATTGCCAAAATTTGTTGATGTGCCACCACACCAACCGGTTACATAAATATTGCCATCGTCATCGCAAGTAATGCCGGAAGCTTCTGCAGTTCCATCTGAACCTCTGGCCCACTGAACAGAGCCATTGATACTATATTTTGCTATAAAGTAATTAGAATGACCGGAAATGCCATGTAGTGTGTCATTGCCGATAATAATTTGAGAACTATTATAATCACCTATTATGTATACATTCCCATTAATATCGGTAGCAATGTTATTCCCGGATTCACTTTCGGTTCCACCGGCCCTTTTTGCCCAGAAACAGTTTTGAGCAAAAATACTACCCGATGCTAGTAACAAGATGAAAAATATTATTTGAGTTTTCATACGAATAAGAATTTAAGGATAAACAAAGATAAAAATAATATTTATATAATAATGTACTAATTGTACAACTGTTACGGTTTAGTATACAAGTGTAGCAGATGATTTATCAAACCTGAAATTCATAAAATCAATATTTAGGGCTAAAGCCCATACAGGTTAGTTTTATGGGGCTGTCTCAAAACTCCTAAAACCAACACATTTGTCATTCTGAGCAGAGCGAAGAATCTCATTATCAGAGAACTTTAGATCCTTCGCTTCGCTCAGGATGACAAAGGGTGGGGTTTTGAGATAGCCCCAATACATAATCCAACTATAATCAGGACTTTAGTCCTTAATGTGAATAATTCAGGCTATAGATGCTTTTTAATGGCTTCAATCAGGTCATTATACTTTCGCGTCGAGATTTGTGCAGTGGAATTATCTTTCATTATAACAATGCCGCTATCCCTTTTCTCCAGCCGCAGCACCATCGACAGGTTTATGAGAAATGAGTGGTGGCATCTGAAAAAACCATATGATTTCAGCATTTCTTCGTATTCGCCGAGAGGTTTTGACATATGTATCTTTCTGTTTTCGGTCAGATAGAACATTGTGTAATTCCTGTCGGCCTCACATTTAATGATCTCCCGTACTGAAACCACGTCAGCTTTGTCAATACTGTTAAGTATGATCTTTTTATCTGATTTTTGGGATAAAGGCATATTCTCAAGGAATACTTTCATCCTGAGGCTGAAATTTTCTTTATCGATCTGATTAACGGCACGGTTCAATGAGGAGACCAGTTCATCAGGATTAACAGGCTTAAGAAGGTAATCCAATGCACAGAATTTAAATGCTTCAACTGCAAAATCACTATATGCGGTAATAAATATTACTTTGAAATCAGGGGAAGGATATTTTTCAAGTAACTGAAATCCCGACCCGTTCTGCATTTTAATATCGAGTAAAACAATATCAGGAGTTTTTTCTTCTATCCTTTTTTCTGCCTCTTCAATATTGCCGGCTTCAATTATTTCCGAAGTCATACCGAAGTACATTTCTATCTGATGACGGATTGATGATCTTACTCTTTTTTCGTCATCTACTATCAGTATTTTAACTTTATCCATATAGATTATTTTAATGGTTTAAGAGGTATTGCAAACCTGATGACAGTGCCTGAAAATTCGTCCTTATTGTTATTTGTATCAATTGAGAATGTAAGTTTATGTTTTCTGTTTCTGTTAAGCAGTCTTATCCTTTCTTTTGTCACATTTATTGCCATAGGTTTATGTTCGCTGTATTCGTTACTGCTTTCATTATTTTCAGAAAAGCCCCTTCCGTTATCTTTAACCCGGATCTCTAACGAGCCTTCAATTATTTTAAATGTAACCTGAACTTTCCCTGTGCCTGATATTTCCTGCAGTCCGTGTTCTATAGAGTTTTCTATAAATGGCTGTGTAAGCATAGGTGGAACCATTATTTCTTCAGGATGCTTTATTTCATCTGCTATGATCTCATAAGTCAGTTTTTCTTCCAGCCGCAGTTTCTGAAGTTCCAGATAGTATTGCAGAAATTCTATCTCTTTTTTCAGGGAAATATATTCTGTATTTGAATTTTCAAGTATCATCCGGATAAGTTTTGCAAACCTGTTCAGATATATGCCGGCTTCTTTCGGCTGGTGTTCATAAATGAAACTCTCAATATTTGTCAGGCAGTTAAAAATAAAGTGAGGATTCATCTGGGATCTTAAAAGCTTTTGTTCTGAAACTGCCGTCTGGTTTTTTAACCTGAGTCTGTTCTGGTAAATCAGCATTCCGCCTAAAAGAATTACAGCAATTATCCCAAATATCAATGCAAATAAAAGTGTATTCTGATAAGATATCTTTACTGATTGTTCTTCGTTAAGAACAGACAAGTATTTGTTCTCTGAAATCTTCTTATCGGTTTCATATTTTGCAAGGATCTCAGTTATCTTAGAATTATTTTCAACACTGTTTAAACTGTCATTAAGATTTTTGAACTTTTCAAGAAATAAAAGGGCATCAGAATAATTACCTGTCTTTTTATTTAAAGCATAAAGTCTCTCGTAAGCCCTCACAATCTCTTCTGGAGAATTGATCTTTAATGCAATTTCGAGACCTTTGTTCAAATACCTGTCGGCTTCCTTCGTCTGATCTGCATCAAGATAAATTGAACCGATATTTCCAATGAAATTGCAAATGTAGAATTCGTTATTTACTTCTTCGGCCATGTGTAGGGCATTAAAATATGCAGTCAAGGCTTCTTTATCTTTTGATTTCTTTAAAATGATATCACCAGCCTTGCCTGCAGAATCGGCCTGTAGCTTGTATATTGCAGCAATATTTGACAGTGCAGCGGAAAGATTATTCTTGTCATCCTGAGATTTATAAATATCTAATGCTTCAGTAAAATATTTAATAGCAAGGTTAAATTTCTCTTTTTTCAAATAAATATTCCCAATGTTTATTTTATTGTCTGCCAATACGTCCTGAAAACTGTATTTTTCACAGATTCCAAGAGATTTAATATGGTATTCAAGTGCCTTATCAAGGTTCCCCATTACAAAATATATACTTCCTATATTACACAGATTACATGCAACTGTTATATTTAAATTTAATTTTTCTGCAAGATTAGTTGATTCAATATAATACTTTAACGAAGTTGTGTAATCACCTAAATCGCTATACGAGACACCAAGTTCTCCTAAAGACCTGCATTCAAGCTCAGGAAATCCCAATTTTTTCCATTTTTCCAACTCAAGCAAGCTATACTTTACTGATTCTCTGAAATTTCCTAAAATATAATATGCATAACTTATTCTTGATAATGAACTGGCTTCTCCTCTTTCCCAATGAATGATCTTTGCTGTTTCATAAGCCTTTTTTGCATATTCAAGCGATTTTTCTGCATCAATAAGGCCGTAGTCCTCAGAAATAAAAAGAAGATGCCGTACTTTATTTGTATCATTTTTATCAAAGGGAAGGATTTTTAAAAGGCTGTCCAGTTCTCTCTGGCCCTGGCCGGAAAGAACTGGACAGCCTAAAAAAAACCCCCCAAACACACCCAACACA
>CAZSJF010000294.1:0-3993 GCA_964606705.1 uncultured Bacteroidales bacterium | reverse complement strand
AGGAATGAGTAAAGTAGTTATTAAATAATAGTATCATAGGTATTTCTTCAGGAGGGACAGTGAATATAAGAGGATGGGCTATATATTCTCCCTTTTCGTTAATCATCTGCACATTTGAACCGATCAGGGCATATTCAGGATTGTTATCCAGAAATTCCGCCTGTTCTTTAAGCCTGTCAGGTAGGGCAATATCATCACAATCCAATATTGCGATATATTTTCCATGGGAAAGTTCTATACCTTTATTTCTTGTTGCTGTTATGCCAAGGTTTTTCCCGTTGTCATATAAGTATATTCTTTCATCCCTGTATGATTTTACAATTTCGGCACTTCGGTCAGTTGAACCGTCATTGATTATAATTAATTCAAAATCCTTAAAAGTTTGGCTTAAAATACTTTCTATAGCTTTGCCAACATATTTTTCTCCGTTATATAAAGCCATTAAAACTGTAACCTTCGGACACATAGCATCTTTAAATATTGATCTCAGACTAATTCCCATTTAATAACCGGAGCCAGCAGCCCCGGCCTTTTATGCACCCAATATGGTGATTCACTGATTCCCCCACTGATTGTTATTTTTAAAGACACCTCTCCCGGGGAGATAATCCCCCCGTAACAATAGTAATCTATATACAGGTTAAGTATATATTCCCCTTCATCCAACATGCCATTGGGAAATCTTGACCTTACATGAACTTTGCCAGGTTTAAATTTCATCCAGTCCTCTTCTCTTATATCCGTCTGGAAAGTGTAATATAATACCTGTCCGTCTATACTTGTCAGCATATAGCCAAGCCTGAGAGCAGGATGCAGTTCATCAATGGTTCCTTCAATGTTAACCCATGTTTCATCATTATTTTTTACAGGATCCTTTATTATCTGACCTTTTCCGTCTGTTATGAAAAAACAGGAAACCGTAAAATAAGGGCTTTTGAATTTATCACCGGTATTAATCCATTCACAGCCATTAATAGATTCTGCGAGACCACTCAGATAATAGCTTATAACCTCTCTCGGTTCATTGCTTTGTTTGACAACTTTGCCTTTTTCCAACATTATCGCCTTATTGCACAACTGGGCGATGGCATTCATATTGTGGCTCACAAACAGTATTATCCTCCCTCTTTTAGCAACATTTTCCATCTTTTGAAGGCATTTCTTCTGAAATTCAGCATCTCCGACCGCAAGCACTTCATCAACAATCAGTATTTCGGATTCCAGGTGAGCTGCAACGGCAAAAGCAAGCCTCACATACATGCCGCTGGAATACCTTTTTACAGGTGTGTCAATAAATTTTTCAATACCGGAGAATTCGACTATCTCATCAAATTTTTCCTTTATCTCCTCCCTTGTCATCCCGAGCAGCGAACCATTGAAATATATATTTTCCCTTCCTGTAAGTTCAGGATGAAAGCCTGTCCCCACTTCCAAAAGAGATGTTACTCTTCCGGCAATTGTAATCTTTCCGTCTGTAGGCGCTGTAATTCTCGACAATATTTTCAGTATTGTACTTTTACCTGCACCGTTTTTACCGATGATTCCAAGAATATCTCCGGATTTAAGTTCAAATGAAACATTATTCAGTGCATAAAATTCATGCTCTTCTTTTGTTTCATCTTTCCTGAAAATATTTTTTATTAAATTGGCAATAGTTTCTTTTATATCAGCAGTTTTTGCTTTGCCTATATAATATTTTTTCGAAATATTTTCAACCTTTACCGAAAGTTCATCCATTGATTTATGCTGTTTCTGTTATATAATGTCAACCATATTTTTTTCAATTTTACGAAAGTAAACCAAACTGGTCACAAATAGCAATATTATCAGGCAAAAAGATAACATTGATTCATATTTAGGCGGGACACCTCCCAGAAGTGACCACCTGAAACCATCTACCACTCCTACCAAAGGATTCATATAATAAATCCATAAATATTTTTCAGGGATCAGTTTTGCAGGATAAATCACAGGTGTAAGATAAAAAAGCATCTGTATCAGAAAAGGCATGATATTCTGCAAATCCCTGTACCTCACTGTTAAAGCACTAACCCATATCCCTATGCCTACTGATGCCATAATTGTTATAAGCATGAATGCCGGCAAATACCATAAATTAGATTGTATTTCAACTTTATATATTATCATCAGTATAAACATAAATAGCAAAGTAATTATGAAATCCAGCAAACCTACCAATGCAGAAGATAAGGGAATGATTATCCTGGGAAAATATATTTTTGATATTATAGGGCTGGCATTTAATAAAGCTGTTCCCGTTGATGAAAGGACTGTGTTAAAATATGTCCATGCACTTAACCCTGCTAAAGCAAATAAAGGATAAGGAATAGATCCAGTACTGATCTTTAAAACTTTCCCAAAAAGAACAGTAAATATAAATAAATTGATAAGAGGTTTTATTATTGACCAGAAAACACTTAAAAAAGTTTGTGCATATTTAACCTTTATGTCACGATGCGCAAACATCCACAAAAGTTCCCTATACCTGTATAGTTCCTTTAAGTTGATATTAAAAATATTTCTTTTTGCAGTGATAGTAATTACTTCCATGACAAATATGCAATTAATATAAACAAATTCTTTCTGACACTTATTCTCCCGTATTGCCTGCTATTATGGCTCTTTTACTGAATTTAAAAACCAACCCTACTGCAACACATATATCTTTTGTATTTATAAATTCCTTATAATTCTTAAAATCCATTTTTGATATGTTATTTAACCCCATTCCATATTGGCATTCGGCCATCAGATATAATTTAGGGATGATAGGTGTTTCAATGCCCAGCCTGCCTTTTACACCTAAATCAAATGAGGTGAAATCTCCATTTGATATGCCACTTTTGATAATTGTATCACAGGTTCCGGAAGAATCTTTATTATATATTGTTCCGTTTCCCTCTGAACTCAGCAAATACCCGATATAAGGCCCTACATTAAAATAAATTTTAATTATTTTCCCGCATGAAAAATCGGGAAACACGGAAAAATAAGCATAACTCATATCATAACGGACATCCCTGATATCCAATGAACCTGTTGACTCTTCATAGCTGACATTAAAATCCACAGATTTAAGCCTGTATTCCCCCTCAAATCCCCAGTTTAAAAATCTTCTCTTCCTTGATATATAATCAAATGCAGCAAAAAGCGTCCCGTACGAATCATAATCTGTAGTATATAAAGGTGATGTAGCCTTGTCATATATTTCGGAATAATTAAAGCCGCCTTTCAATCCAATTTCTGATTGAGCCGATGCTATTCTGCTTATTGCAAATAAAAAACTAATTATTAATAATATCTTTTTCATCATAATTAAAGATTAATCAGATAAAATTTTATCAAAATTAAATATAATAAATTAAACCTCTGTATAAAATCATCAAAAATTGCACTAACTTTTCTTTTGACGGCAGATTCGTAATATCTATCCGTATGAAAATATGATAAATACATAAAACATGCTGATAACCCAACCCGATTGCAAACACATAACTGAACCATCAAAAAAACAGGTTGAAGTATAGAAATAATAACCCGAAAGGGGGGTAAGATATTTATGATTTTTGTACCTTTACACTTTTCTATCTTGAAACAAAAATGTATTAAATTATAGTTTATAATATCTGAATTTGTCATGAGACCAAAAGGACTTATACTGTCAATAATATTAAGTATTATAGTTTTTCACGTCTATCCGTATCAAAGCCGTAAAGACAGCCTTGAATCACTCCTGAAAACAGCAAAAGAAGACACAAACAAAGTAAATATACTAAATAATTTGTGTTACGAACTCAGGAACAGTGATTTTCAAAAAGCATTTTTATATGCAGATGCTGCATTAAAATTAGCTGATAACCTTGGATATAAGCGAGGCATAGCCAACTATTACAATAATACAGGGATAATTTTTAAAAACCAGAATAATTATGATAAAGCTTTGGCACACCCACCCCAAACACACCCAACACA
>CAZSJF010000293.1:0-4004 GCA_964606705.1 uncultured Bacteroidales bacterium | reverse complement strand
CTAAGGAAGGGTATATTTATATAAGAAAAGAATATCCTCTTGCACTTGAAAGACTTAAAATTGCTATTCAGCAGGCAAGGGAATATGGTCTGCTCGGACAGAATATTTTAGGAAAAGATTTTTCCTTCGACATACATGTTCACAGAGGTGCAGGCGCTTTTGTATGCGGAGAATCTTCTGCTCTTATGATGTCAATGGCCGGCAAAGTTGGAGAGCCGCGTGCAAAATATGTACGCAGCGTTGAATACGGCTTCCGCAACAAACCTTCTGTGCTGAATAATGTCGAAACATGGGCTAATATTGCTGAGATCATCAACAGAGGTGCAAAATGGTTTGCTTCTATCGGCACGGGTGATGTAAGTAAAAATCCGTGGAACGGCTCTTCAGGGACAAAAGTATTCTCTCTTGTAGGCGACATCATGAATACAGGACTCGTTGAAGTGCCTATGGGGATTACCCTCAGGGAAATTGTTGAAGATATAGGCGGTGGAATTCCTGACGGCAGAAAATTCAAAGCAGTACAGACAGGAGGCCCTTCCGGTGGCTGCTTACCAGATAGTTTACTTGACATGCCTGTTGATTTTGACTCACTGATAAAAGCCGGCTCTATGATGGGCTCAGGCGGCATGATAGTTATGGATGACAAAACATGCATGGTTGATATAGCAAGGTATTTTATTGAATTTCTGATTGATGAATCATGCGGAAAATGCACTGCATGCCGTGAAGGACTGTTTGCCCTGAAAAATATACTGAACAGGATATGCGACGGACAGGGAAAAGAAGAAGATATCAGTCTGATTGAAGAAGTTTGTGCTACAGTAGCTGTAGGAAGTTTATGCCAGCTAGGCGGCTCGGCTCCCAATCCTGTGTTAAGCACAATAAGATATTTCAGGCATGAATATGAACAGCATATTAAAGAGAAAAAATGTGCGGCAGGTGTCTGTAAAGCACTTATAACATACCGTATCAATAAAGAATGTACCGGTTGTGTTGTTTGCGCAAAGCAATGCCCGTCCGCAGCTATCACAGGTGAAGCCAAAAAGATGCACTTTATTGATAATGAAAAATGCATCAAATGCGGTATATGTTACGATGTTTGTAAATTTAACGCTGTGGAGGTAATATAATGGAAGCAAAAAAGACAACGGATTCAAACAAAATTGAAATCACTGTTAACGGCAAAAAAGTTTCTGTCCTCAGAGATTCATATCTGCTTAAAGCCATAAAAAACGAAGGCATAGATATACCGACCCTTTGCTATCACAAAGATCTGACTCCCGGCGGAACATGCCGCCTTTGTATATGCGAGATAGAAGAAAAAGGTAAAAAGAGAATCGTCACATCATGCAACTTTCCCGTTCGCAGCGAAATAAATGTATATACCGATTCGAAAAAGGTAAAACAGCACCGCAAAATGCTTGCAGAAATGTACCTCGGCCGCTGGCCCAATGTTCCTGTTATCAAGGAAATTGCTGCAAAATGCGGTGTTACCGATGGTTCAAGGTTCAGGAGCGAACTTACGGATGAAAATCCGATCGCATGCATCCTCTGCGGACATTGCGTACACGCATGTGAAGAATTTATCATGGAAAGGATCATTGACTTTGCAGGAAGGGGAATAAAAAGGCATATCACCATGCCTTTCGGCGAAGTTGATGAACATTGCATAGGATGTACTTCATGTGCTTACGTATGCCCCACAGGTGCAATACAGATTGTTGATGCTCTGAATAACCCCATAGATCCTATAATGATTAGAAATCACGGAATGAGGGTAAATGCCGAAATGGCAAACCTTGATGAAAAACAGTGCAGGATGAGGCAGGTGGGAACAGCCAATATTGTTGATGTTATGGATGCCTACGACCTTCTCCCCTGCTGCAACTACAAATACGGCTCTCACGTTGATGCAAAAAATATTTATTCTAAAGTGTTCAAAGCAAAATATTTTACCCAGAACATGCCTGACGGCTGCTGGAAAGGCTGTTCCATGTCATGTGCCAAAGCTGTTGACGGCTTTGTGCTTAAAACGGGCCCTTATAAAGGACAGGCCGTTTGTGTTGACGGGCCGGAATATGAAACCGCCGCAGGCGCTGCCAACATGGGATGCTTTGACCCCGACTTCACTATTGAATATAATTTTTACTGCGATACCTATGGTGTTGACACTATATCTTTTGCTACCGGTACGGCCTTTGTGATGGAATGTTATGAAAACGGAATTATCACAAAAGAAGACACAGGCGGTAAAGACCTGAAATTCGGTGCAACCAATGAAGCTCTGCAACTCCTCCACGAAATGGCAGAAGGTAAAGGTTTTGGCGTTGATGTGGGACAGGGAATACTGTGGCTGAAAGAAAAATGGTCGAAGAAAAGGCCTGACAAGGCTCAGTTTATGCAGGACATAGGCATGGAAGTAAAAGGGCTTGAATTTTCGGAATATGTATCCAAGGAAAGCCTTGCACAACAAGGAGGATATGCACTCGCGCTTAAAGGCCCCCAGCACGACGAAGCATGGCTCATATTTAACGATATGGTCAATAACATGATGCCTTCGTTTGAAGATAAAGCCGAAGCACTGTATTATTTCCCATTGTGGCGTACATGGTTCGGATTATACGGCCTTTGCAAACTTGTGTGGAATGACGTAGTTCCTGCCGATAACAGCAAACATGCACCACAGACAGCAGCTAAAATCCCCGAACATGTTGAGAACTACTTTAAATTTATTGAAGGCATGACAGGCGTTAAACTGGATGAGAAGAAAATGCTGGAACAGTCGGCAAGGATTTATAACCTGCAGAAAGTAATGTGCCTCATGCTCGGCAAAGGCCAGAGAAAAGATGACATACCTCCTTACCGCGCTGTAGGCCCTGTTACAAAAGAAGAATATGAATCCCGTGCAGAAAGGTATGACAAACAGCTGAAAGAAAAACTCGGCATTAACATTGAAGGTTTGTCAACAGAAGAAAAGATGAAAGCATTAAGGGTGCATAGATATGACCAGTATAATAAAGCCACAGATGCAGCTTATGAAAAACGCGGATGGGATAAAAACAGCGTGCCTAAAATGGAAACACTTAAAAAATTAGGTATTGATAAGCCGGAAATTGTTGAGGTTTTGAAGGAGTTTTTATAAGAGTAGTTAAAAACTACTTTTTATAAAGAAATAAACACTATGGACTTAACATATCAAATTTTACTAATGGAAAATAGAGGTTATTTGAAAAATATGAATTCAAGTATTTGTAAATATTCTCTTGATAAAAGCAGTAAAAAAACAATCTTATGAAAAATGACAATTATGATATATCAGTAATACGTACCTGTATACAAACTGATGATATCCGGATGAGAGGACAAGGGATATCTTCAGCAAGATTAAAGGCCATCAGAAAGGGATTACTTACCTTACATACTCTGGAAACAATGGCAGCCAACATCTACAAGTTTCAGATAACTAAAAGAGTGTGTGAGCTTAATCGCCAGCTGATTGCCTCTATGTGTAATGAAATGACCCATCTTCAGGATTTTCAGGTTAAACTTTTTGAATACGGATGGAACCCAAGCAAAACAAGATGGATGTATTGGACGGCAGGTCTTATGTTTGGATTCCTTTCACGCCTGGCAGGTACAAAGGCAATACTTAAAACCGGTATCTGGGTTGAAACTAAAGCTGTTCATCACTATGATGAGCTTCTTCAAACCATAGACTGGGACGAAGATACCCGCAGGATAATTGAAAAAAATCAATCTGATGAATACGGACATATAAACCGTTGGAAAAATCTTCTCCTGTTGAGTAAATCAGAAGGTAAGGTCGCAGCAATGTAAAATATTATAATATGTACTTCAGTTCAATCCCACGTGGTTTTTAACTATGAAAAAATTTCATTATAAAAAGCCCGCTGTTTTTTCAATCGGTTGATTTATAATTATGTACATTTGTATAAATTTTTATACCTGAATGAAAATTTAATCCATATATGAAAAAAAATACA
>CAZSJF010000292.1:1991-4015 GCA_964606705.1 uncultured Bacteroidales bacterium | reverse complement strand
TTTTAAATTTAAAACCAAATGACAATGAAAACTACTACTGTGTTACTTATTATATTGACACTTTCATTTGCGGGTTGTACTAATAATACCGCAAAAAAGAACGAGAAGGGCACAAATCTTAAATGTGAAAACTGGCAAGATGTTCTGGCTACAATGAAACAAGCGGATACCGCTAAAACCTATAATTTTTTCATTGAAAAATTCGGGAAACCGTTAGACGAATATGCAACACCTACTCTTCCCGAGGAATATGTCATTTTTTTTCAGGTGCCCGGTCAGCCCGATTCAGCATTCTGGGTAATGCTTGACACCAAAACTAAGAAGTATCTATACTGGAGTACGCAAGAATGCAGTAAAAACGGCTGTATCAGAAATGAGAAAAAAACAATATATGATTATACTGGGTATAAACATAAAGAAATCCAGGGCTTTATTGATGCATTAAGATCGGGAGACCAGAAATTAATTCAAAGCTTGTGTACAAAAGAAGGATATAAAAGTTTAAAGAAAATAATTCCTGCTGACCAGCAGGATGAATACACATATAAGAATATTTCCAATGATTTAACTATTGCAGAATTTAGACCGGGAGTTTCAGAAGAATGTGTAGAATATTGCGATTTTTATTTTACCAATAATGATGGGAAATGGCATTATACATTGGGATTTATGGGTTTGAAAGAAGGGTATAAATTTCAGTGTATAAAAATTGAAAAAGATAAAACGGAATCACAATGAAAAAACAAGAACGAACAGTTAAAAACAAAATAACTATGAAAAAACTTATAATAATTCTATCCGCAGTAACTTTAACAGTTTCAGCGTTTGGGCAAGCAGATAAAAAAGACAACGATTATATTTGCATTGCGCAAGTTCTTAATGATGATGAAGGGAATTTGAAGGCAGATGCTGTTTCAAAATATTTAGGGGAAAATAACATTAATGTAGTTTCTTTTGGTTCACTTGGCTTGTCAATGAATGTTTTGAAAAAGGATGCATCTATAGCATTGAATATGATAATTAAAAAATGGGGAATTAATTATGTAGATATTAGCATTGTTCAGACAGCTGATGATGTTGCAAGGAAAAAATTGGAAAACTATAATATAAAACATCCGAACTCAATAAATAATGGGCAACTTTCCCTTGAATATTATGATAAAACTATTGAAAATATGCAGGATAATGCAGATGTTTTCTGTATAAAGTATCAGTATAATCAAGTGGTTGGAGGATTAGTATTATTTCTTTCTTTCGATATATTTGTTAATATAAAAACAAATGAAACAAAATTTATTGAGATGCAATAAAAAATCTCCCGCAGACCCGCCTGCCATAGTAAGCCTCAGGCTGATGGCGGGCAGGTTTCGCGTAATATTAGCAGGTAAAGAGAAAAATTTCTTAAATATTTCAGAGTTTTGTATCTTTGTGTTCAATAATTGAACAATTTACACACCATACTCTATTCTCAAACTCCACACTCACACCCACACTCAAACTCACACCCAAATGGGGCATTAGCTCATCTGGCTAGAGCGTATGGCTGGCAGCCATAAGGTGATCGGTTCGATCCCGATATGCTCCACAAGTGATAATCAATAATTTAGCAAATTTTAGGTCTTCAAAATGAAGACCTTTTTTATATAGAGTGCAATTCCTAATTTCAATATCCGGTAAATATGGTTTTGTTTTATCTGTGTTTATCTGTGGTAAGTTTTTTTCACCACAAGATTAACACAGATTTACACAGATTATTTGTTTTTATCTTTATTATGGCGTTTTTCACTCTGCTTCTCCTGATGCTGATTTGTTTTTTTGAAATTCAATAACCGTTGCGCCAGGTCTTCCCTGCCAATATTTTTCAATAAATGGACAATTTCATTCTGCTTTTCTTTTTTATACCAGAAGAAAAAAGAATTCTGTCCCTGCTTTTGTTTTACGGATTTTACCGTTGAAACAGGTTTCAGCGTATAAGGATGTATCCCTGTATAAAAAATAACTGTTGAAAGTGTCATCGGGGTGGG
>CAZSJF010000292.1:0-1981 GCA_964606705.1 uncultured Bacteroidales bacterium | reverse complement strand
GTGTTGGGTGTGTTGGGTGTGTTGGGTGTGTTTGGGTGGTTTTTGCGAGTGTCATCGGGGTGGGAGTGAAATCCTGTACCTGTTCCAATCTGAAACCCAGTTCTTTTGTTATCAAAGCTAGTTCTGCCATGTCAGCCATGCTGCAGCCCGGATGGCTCGAAATGAAATAGGGTATCAGCTGTTGGTTAAGAGAATATTTCCTGCATGTTCCGTCAAACAGTTTTTTAAAGGATAAAAACTTTTTGAATGACGGTTTACGCATTAAATTAAGAACATTTTCCGACGAATGTTCAGGTGCAACTTTCAGCCGGCCTGAAACATGGAACCGTATCAGCTGTTCGGCATAAAGTGAATATGCGTTTTTTCTGTCCTTTTCCTTATCATCACATAAGAACAGATCATACCTGACCCCGCTGCCGATAGTTGCTTTGTTTACCAGCGGATGCGAAGCGACTTTTTTATAAATTTCAATCAGCGGAGAGTGGTCGGTGTTTAAGTTTTTGCAAACAACAGGATGAATACAGGATGGCTTTCTGCATGTTACGCAAATATTTTTATCTGTCCCTGTCATCTGGTACATATTAGCAGACGGTCCGCCCAGGTCGCTTATTTGTCCTTTGAAATCAGGCATCTGGGTGATGGCTTCCAGTTCTTTCAGAATGGATCTCTCTGAACGGCTTGCAACAAACTTGCCCTGATGTGCCGAAATAGTGCAGAAGCTGCAGCCGCCGAAACAACCGCGGTGCAGATTTACAGAGAACTTTATCATCTCATATGCGGGTATTGCCTCTTTTTTGAAATATTTGGGATGCGGCATTCGGGTATAAGGCAGATCAAAGGAAGCGTCTATCTCTTTTTCCGTCATGGTTGGGAATGGCGGATTCACTACAAGCACCTGCTCTCCGGTTTTCTGAAAAAACTGTGCTGTCGTAATGCTGTTCGACTCTTCTTCAATTTTTTTGAAGTTGCCCGCATAAGCCGTTTTGTCCTTAAGGCAGTTTTCGTAAGAATCCAGTTCTGTCCTTTTCCAGTTGTCATTTCCATGAAGCTCCTGATCTTTATCAATGACAAAAGCTGTCTGAGGAATATTCCTGATGGAATGAAAGGGAATATTTTTATTCAGAAGTTTCAGTAATTGCCTTAGTGCCGACTCAGCCATTCCGTACAAAAGCATGTCGGCGCCGCTCTCAGTCAATATCGGTTTCATAAGATTATCCGACCAGTAGTCATAATGAACGAACCTTCTTAAAGAAGCCTCAATGCCGCCGATAACGACAGGTGTGTCAGGAAAAATAGATTTTAATATTTTGGTATAAACAATAGTGGCATAATCAGGCCTGAAGCCTGCTTTACCTCCCGGGGTATAAGCGTCATCTGAGCGCAGGCGCTTGTTTGCAGTGTAATGGTTTACCATGGAATCCATGCTTCCGGCGGTAACTCCGAAAAACAAACGCGGCTTGCCGAATTTTCTGAAATCACGCAGGTCATCTTTCCAGTTCGGCTGAGGTACGATGGCAACACGGAAACCTTCCTGCTCAATTATCCTGCCTATTACGGCATGCCCAAATGAAGGATGATCAACGTATGCATCGCCGGAGATAATTACAACATCGAGCTCTTCCCACCCTCTGCTTTTAAGTTCGTCTCTGGTCACAGGAAGCCAGTCGCTGATGTTGTAAGATCTTGTCATTTTGTATATAATGCGTTTCAATAAAAAAAACGTACCGAAGAAATCAGATTCAGATATTTTGTAAACCTGATTTCATTCGGTATGTTAACAGTGATAATTCAGGACTATACAGCTTCGGGCACTGTTTTATCTGTTTGCCCTTTTTTCTTTTTTTGCCAGTCTTTTTTCTTTCAATGTCCTGGTTGGCTGTTTTTTGATGTCCTTTTTAGCATCTTTTGATTTTGACATAACTTTAAAATTTTAGGGTTAAATAATTTAATAGGGTTATATTTATTAGTTAGTTTAAGCAAA
>CAZSJF010000291.1:0-4028 GCA_964606705.1 uncultured Bacteroidales bacterium | reverse complement strand
GTTTCCATCAGTATTTATTGTTTTGACAGACTGAAGCGAACCAATTGTATTGGTAACAGTATTGGTAACTATAGCCGGATTGTAGTCAAAATAAATATATGCAGTGTTATTTATTTCTGTTCCTGCAACAAGCCCTGAATCAGGAGATATCCTGTAAGCCACATACCCGTTGCTTTCAGCGCTGTTTGAACCACTGTCAGGAAGCATAATATTGTTGAATGTAAACTTAAGTACATTATTATTCAATATATCTGTTTCAACATGGTGGCTGCTGGAAAGAATATGCAGTGTGCTGATATCCAGATTTTCATCCAGTGTGTCAAGAATAAATATATTATAAGCTGCTGCATTGCCTGTGTTCTGGAAACGAACTGTGTATGTAAGAGGAGTATTGTCCCTGATAGTTCCTTTTGGTTCAACTGATTTATCATTAGGATCCCATGAATCCATGACAGGAAAACATATTGTAAGAACATTATTTGTTAAATCTGTTTCTCCCGGAATTTCTTCAGCTATCAATGTAAGGCATACAGTATCACCGGCATCAGCTCCGGCATCAGTAATAACTTCAACAAAAGAACTAAAACCTCCCCAGTTGAATAAATCCACATTATACCAAACCAGCGTATCTCCGATAATTGCATCCGGGTCAACATCATAAGTGCCAACATAAGTTACCAGCGGATCTAAAATCAGTTTAATATCAACATTCTGAGACAAACAATTCATGCTATATGCATAAAAATCCACATACGTTTCAACACCGGGGACAAAACCTCCGTCTAAATAATCTGCCACCACATCAATTTCGTCTGAACAGGTTAAAGCAAAATCATTACCTGTTGAAGGTACGCTTAATACCTGGTGGTTTCCGCTTACAGGGCATACAATAGTATAACCATAATATTCCACAGCAGGCAGCTCAATTACATAATTACCTGTAATAGGAACAGTGAATGAATAGTTACCATATTGGTCGGTAGTTGTCCACTGTGTTACCTGGTTTGAAGTTAACATAACATCTACCCATGACAACGCATTTTCTCCGTTATCCATAATACAGTTGCTGTTTTCATCCAAATATACAGTACCGGAGACATTTCCGCATGAATCTGAAATTATAACAAGATTATAAAATACAGCAGTATCAGCATTACCATCGGGCCCTGAAGCAATAACCTGAATAGAATACTGCCCTGCAAACTGATAGATGTGAGGAAGTATTCCAGGTAAGGATACTATATTGTTATACCAAGTTATCATACCCAGATAAGTTGTATCAGTACCATCGCCAAAATTTATATAAACATTTATTGAATCGCCACTAGCATAACCTGTTTGATATATTATTAAATCCATAAAATTAACCACAGCGGGAATTCCACAAAATATATTATTTTGTAAGCTATCTCCATAAACATCAAACCACTCATCTATATCTATAGAAGAGCCACAAGAAGAATCATCCTGCATAATCACAACTTCATCAGTGCCTGTACAACCCAAGTTGTCAGTAACAGTAACGGTATATGTTGCAGACATTTCAGGATATTCTATATCATAATATATAGTTATTGAAGCAGTGGTATCTCCTGTGTTCCACGTGTATGACACTTCTGGTCCGGCACTTGTTGCGGTCAGTGTTAAAGGGTTGCAATCTGAAAGATCACATACTGCATCACTATTCATATCTTCTGTACCTAAATCACAACTTCCATTTCCATTCAAATCCCAGCAATAACTACAGACAGGTATGTCCGGCCCTGCATCTACAGTAATCGAACAACATGTATCCAGTACAGTAATAAAATCACTATACACCACAGTATCTGCGTTTCCATCTGAACCTGTGGCTATTATTATAATATCATATTGCCCTGCGGACTGGTATATGTGGGATTTTGCCCATCCCCATATATAATTATTATTAATTGGAAGTTGAAAAGAAGTATCCTCTCCATCACCAAAATTAAAATTAAAATCTATTGTATCGCCATTACTATAACCCGGACATAACACTAAAAATTCCCCAAAGCCAACCGTAGCAGGAACAGAACAAAACGGTCCTCCCGTAGGATCCTGTAGTTCTGCTATTGTTATGTCTGTTAAAGGAAATGGGTCTTTATTTTCAATTTTGGCAACAAAAATATCTTCAGCGCCTTTATTATTCAAAGTAACTGGGCCAAATATTGTACTGTCCATGCCAAAATGCCCGGTAATATATATATTATTTTCAGGATCAGCAACAACACTTACAGCTTCACCGACAGATCCGTCGCCATAAAATGTAGCCCATTTTCTTACACCTGAATTATTAAACTTCGTTAAAAAGACTTCTCCTTCTTCGCTGAAATCCGAGCCATCGCCAGGGTTATAAGCTAAACCATCAAACCATCCATCACCGATAAAAAACAAGTTGCCATTATTATCTGTTGCAATGCTTTTAGCCTCACTATAACCAGAGCTTCCATAAAAAGTAGCCCAAAGCCGCTCTCCGTTGTTATTAAATTTCAAAATAAAAGCATCCCATGAGCCATATGTATCATTCTGAAAATAAGCCCCTCCTCCAGGATTATAGAGCGGGAAATCTTGAAAAGAACTAGTGCTGCCGGCTATAAATACATTTCCCCATAAATCAGTAGCAATGCTACATGGATAATCATGAGAATCTCCACCGTAATATGTAGCCCACTGCCTTACTCCATTACTGCTAAATTTCAAAATAAACATATCAGTCCATTTATATGTTCCACAGAAATAAGCACCTCCACCAGGATTATATACAGAAAAATTTGTTGATTCTGTTATACCTGTTATAAAAATATTACCCTGAACGTCTGTTGCAATGGAAGTACCCCAATCATTGCCTCCTTCATAATAAGTAGCCCAAAGTCTAACACCATTGTTGTTAAATTTCAGAATAAAGAGGCTTGACGACATTGGTGTTCCATTAAAATAAGCGCCTCCACCGGGATCAAAAGTGGGAAAATTTGTTGATACAGTTCTGCCTGTTATAACAATATCACCCTGAGCATCTGTTGCAATGTCAAAACCCATATCATCTCCACTACCTCCATAATAAGTTGACCATAACAAATGGCCCGAATCATTAAATTTCATTATGAATATGTCATTCATACCACCTGCATAAGTCGCCTGAAAATATGCACCGCCACCGGGATCTTGTGTGGGAAGACCCACAGAACTTATATCACCTGTTATATAAACATTCCCATCGGCATCTGCGGCAATACTTCTTGGTTTTATAGGATACGTGTCATTAGTATCAGGCCCTTCATAATCAGTTAAAAAAGTTGACCATAACAATGTCCCGTTCTTATCATATTTAAACAACACTGCTTCATAGTTACCATCTATATCAGCAGAATCTACATAATAAGCTCCTCCTCCCATATCCAATGTTGCAAAATCACCTGAATTTGTGTATCCAACTACATATAAATTTCCATTTGCATCAACACAGGAAGGTCGCGGTGCTGTATTAGCAGGCCATATATCCGTGTTAAACTGATCATTACCTGTTCCGCTTACATCATTTTTAGCCCACTGTACCTGATACTGGGCATAAATATTACAACTGAACAACACAGCCGCAACAAAACAAACAACAAACAAACAGTTTATCGTTTTCTGGTTAAAGTAATTTAATGTTTTCATAATTTAAAAATTTAAAGCCTGCCTTTCGGCAGACAAGGTTAATAAATAATTTCCATTTTTAAAGTAAAAAAAGTGTTATCTAAACATAAGACTGTAAAAAATGAAAAACGTTCCCAAAAAAATGAAAATTTTTTATTGTTATAAATATAAATAATTGATATTCTGTAATATACGTATAGTAAAATTGTACAAGTCCTGACAGGTTTTGTCCCTCAAAACTCAGCGTAGCAAACCTATTTGGTGTTACATAGATAATCAGTATCAATTTAAAAATTATTAGGCATAGGCGCTTAGATCGCACAAAGCAGATTCCTCACTTCGATTGCCTTCACTAAAGTTTCGGCAGTCTC
>CAZSJF010000290.1:0-4031 GCA_964606705.1 uncultured Bacteroidales bacterium | reverse complement strand
TTAGATTTATCAGACACGGCAACATTTTCTACTACCTGCGGAAGTGTTAATCCTGCACAATGGACAGTAAAAAATGATTCATGCATTTTATCCACACCTGAATTAGTAGTACATGGTTCTTCAAAGCAAGTGTATGCCTCTTATCTAATCAAAATAAACCAGAGCGGCAATCTGTTAAGTTCAGAAAATGCTTATATACAACATCAGGTCAACGGCGGGGTATGGATTAATGATACTACATTAATTGGAGAAGAACAAACTGAAGTATTTTCATTAACAGACTCTATATTACTGGATACAGGCACTGTATTACGAATCCGTATTCCATTAGAAACAACTAATAATACCCGTTTCTGGGCAATAAAAAACGGAGAAATAGCTATAAATAATGTTACAATAAAGGAAGAGTCACCATTGCCTGTTGAATTAATTTCTTTTGAAGCAGAACAAACACCTGAAGATTTTATACGATTTACATGGGCAACAGCTTCGGAAACAAATAATGATTATTTTACCCTTGAAAAAAGTTTCAACGGCAGTTTCTTCGAAGAAATCGCCGAAATAGACGGGGCAGGAAATTCCAATACTATTATAAATTACACTTACTATTATGAATATAAATACGGAGCCGGTTTTTATTACAGATTAAAACAGACTGATTTTAACGGGAACAAAACATATTCTGAAACTATATCCGTAACCCTGACAGATACAAAAGAAACTTTCAACTTTGCAATAACACCCAATATTATAACAAACAGAGAATTAAACTTCACATTTTCAGGCAACTTAAACGAAAATAATTGTTTATATATAATAAATCAATACGGACAGATTGTTTATCATATTCCGTTTATTCTCGATTATGCTACCGGTAACAACAACGACAAAATTATATTGCCAACCAGTTTATCCTCAGGAATTTACTTTGTTGAATTGCGTGATTCTTATAACAAATATGTGTCCAAAATCATAATTGAATAGTAGGTACAAAGTGTCTAAATTACACACGTCAGATTCCTCACTTCGTTCGGAATGAGGAACCTCATCAATACCCTATAAAATAATTTTTACAAAAAACTTGACTTTTGGCAATTAATTTCGTAAATTTATTAAAAATAGAATTTCAATCCGGAATGAAAGCAAAAATAAAAATATGGAAGATTTCTGAAAAAATACTGGCCGGTATTTTTGTTTTTGTTTTCTCTTCATATACATATTCTCAATCCTCTTACCAATTAGATTTATCAGACACATCAACTTTCGATGTAACTTGCGGAAGTGTTAATTCAGCACAATGGACAGTAAAAAATGATTCATGCCTTTTATATACCCCTACTTTAGAAACTACAGGCTCTTCACCTACGATATATGCAGACTATATTATTAAAATAAACCAGAGCGGCAACCTGCTGAGTTCAGAAAATGCCTATATACAACATCAGGTTAACGGAGGGGCATGGGTAACTGATACCATGTTAATCGGTTCAGAACAAACTGAAGTTTTTGAATTACATGATTCTATATTGCTGAGCCAGGGTTCTACAGTAAGATTCCGTATTATATTGGAAACAACATCAAACAGCCGTTTCTTTGCAATAAAAAACGGGGAAATAATAATCAATGATGTTGTTATAGTAGAAGAATCCTCTTTGCCTGTTGAACTGATTTCTTTTGAGGCACAACAAACACCTGAAGATTTTATAAGATTCTCATGGGCAACAGCAACTGAAACAAACAATGATTATTTCACACTGGAAAAAAGTTTCAATGGCAGTTTCTTTGAAGAAATCTCCGAAATAGACGGGGCAGGAAATTCCACCAGTCTTATAAATTACACTTATTATTATGAATATAAATATGGTGCCGGGTTCTATTACAGATTAAAACAGACCGACTTCAACGGAAATTATACATATACAGAAACGATATCAGTAACCCTGACTGATATAAAAGAATCCTCCGATTTTAAAATAACCCCCAATATCATAACAAGCAACGAATTAAGTTTTACATTTTCAGGAAATTTAAGCGAAAATAACTGTTTATATATAATCAGCCAATCAGGACAAATCGTTTATCATATACCGCTTATTCTCGACTACAGCAACAATAACAACAACTGCAACAAGATCATTTTACCTAACAATCTATCTACAGGAATTTACTATGTAGAACTGCAGGATTCCTATAACAAGTATGTATCCAAAATCGTTATAAAATAACTACCTTATCAGGGTGATATGCCCGTTCTTCTTCTGTTTTTCCGTATCATCAATACCTTTGTAATATACAAACCATGAATAAACCCCCTGAGGGCAAGGTTTATCTTCAAATTTTCCGTCCCAGCCAGTATTAATATCCGTTGTATAAAATATCTCCTGTCCCCATCTGTCAAAAATATACATTTCAAATTCCGCAATGTTTGTATGCACAGGTTTAAAAACATCATTATCCCCGTCACCGTTTGGTGTAAATACATTAGGAATGTATATTGCTGTCAGGGCACACCCATTCACTGTAACAACTACAACATCTGTATTGCTGCACAATGCATCAGAACCGGTAACTGTATAGGTTGTTGTAATCTGTGGCAATACTGTTATTGAATAACTCGTCTCCCCTGTATTCCACACATAGTTAAGTGCGCCGCCTGCCGTTAATCTTGCAGTCGAATCAATGCATATAACAGTATCATTCCCCGCACTGAGCTGCGGTAAAGGGTTTACGACAACAATAACTTCATCAGAGTCTGTGCATCCGTTATCAGTAGCTGTAACCGTATATGTTGACGTGAGAGAAGGTGTAATATTTATCACTGCACCTGTAGAGATTGTATTCCACTGATAAGCAGTACCACCCGAAGCTGTTAATGTGGCTGTTTCGCCATTACAAATTGTCTGGTCTGCACCGGCATCTGCTGTGGGCAATGATTTTAAGGTTACTGTTACATCGTCAGTATCTGTACACCCGATTGTATCGGTCACTGTTACCATATAAGTAACATTAACAACAGGGACGACTATTATTGACTGGTTAGTTTCTGTTGTATTCCACTGGTAAGACACACCACCCGAAGCAGAGAGGTTTGCTGCGCTTCCGGAACATATACTTATATCATTTCCTGCATTTGCAGGCGGTATGCTGACATTCAGCACAGCATCACTGCTTGTATCAGTTTTACATGAATTACTTACTATACATGAATAGTTTCCTGCTTCTGCAGGAGATACAGGATTGACTGTATAAAAGCTGTCTGTTGCTCCCGGTATGGAATCATCATTAAACAGCCACTGGTAATTTTTCACGGAAGTGCTGTTTGAAGTTACCTGAACAAAAAACGTAACGCTGTCACCTGTACATACAGTTTCAATCGCAGGCTGTATGTCAATATCGAGGCAGCATATAGGACAAAATTTCATAATGCCCAGTTTCTGTTCATAATTACCGCTCGGCCCCTGGAAATAAGCTCCGTTATTGGGATTCAACACAGGCATATCTGATGATGTAGTGGTAATGGCGACAAACAGGCATCCGGAAGTATCCACTGCTATTCCTGCATCATATTCATTCCAGTATCCTCCGTAATAAGTAGCCCATCCTCTTACACCAACACTATCAAACTGCATGATAAAAGTTTCCTCTTCAACCCAGCAGTTTTCGCTGGCATTGGTTCCCTGAAAATATGCACCACATCCGGGATCATAAGTCGGCACATCCATTGAATGGGTTTCATTAACAGTAAATAAATTTCCTGACTTATCAACAGTAATAGATTTGGCACATACAAAATCTTCCTGGGTATTGCCTCCATAAAATGTTGACCACTGCTGAACTCCGCCATTACTGAATTTCGAAATAAAAAGGTCAAGGTTGCCGCCATAACCCTGAGAATAGGTTCCACCTCCGGGATTTAACATTGGAAAATCCGTTGACCATGTATAACCGGCAACAAAAACATTGCATGTATTGTCTGTTGTAATACCAAATCCTCTGTCAGCATCAAAACCCACCCAAACACACCCAACACA
>CAZSJF010000289.1:0-4034 GCA_964606705.1 uncultured Bacteroidales bacterium | reverse complement strand
TGTGTTGGGTGTGTTTGGTTTTTTTTGTCTTTTTAATGGTTTTATGAAAAACCTTCAAAGGAAGAATTAAAAGTTCTGCATAAAACCATTAAAAAGATAAAAGAAGATATAGAAAGATTCTCTTTCAACACGGCAGTTAGCAATTTCATGATATGCGTAAATGAGCTTTCTGAACTTAAATGCAGCAAAAAAGAAATACTTGAAAAACTTGTTATTCTCCTCTCCCCTTTTGCACCACATATCTCGGAAGAACTGTGGAGCCTGCTTGGTAATGAAAACAGCGTTTCCTTTGCCTCTTTCCCTCAATATAATGAAGAATATCTTGTTGAAAATTCTTTTGCCTACCCTGTTTCATTCAACGGCAAAATGCGGTTTAATCTGGAACTGCCTTTAGATATGCCTAATGAAGAAATAGAAAAACAGGTTATTAAAGCTGAAGAATCTCAAAAATGGATAGAAGGAAAAACTCCTAAAAAAGTAATTATTGTTAAAGGGAAAATTATAAATGTAGTTGTATAACTACTTGACTTCCAAAGGATTTACAGAAACGTAAGACTTGTTATTTTTCTTTTTCCTGAATACAACTTTTCCATCTATCAGCGAAAAAATAGTATGGTCTTTCCCCATGCCTACATTTCTATCAGGAAGATGAACAGTACCTCTTTGCCTTACAATAATATTGCCGGCTTTAATTGTTTGTCCGCCGAATATTTTTATACCGAGTCTTTTACTGTGCGATTCTCTGCCGTTACTTGTGCTTCCTGCACCTTTCTTGTGAGCCATGGCTTATAGTTTTAATTGATTAATATTATTTTGTTTCTTTTTTTGCTTTTGGAGCAGAGGTCTTGGATTTGGCTGTTGCTTTAACCTCTTTTTTTTCTGCTTTTTCTTTGACCTGAGTTTTCTTTGCTTTAGCTTCTTTTTTTACTTCAGCCTTTCCTTCAGGTTTTTCTATTATTTCCTTTTTTGGTTTTTTAACAGCAACTGCACCTTTTTCAAGGATATCATCAATAACTATCTTACTTAAAAAATGGCGATGTCCGTTTAATTTGCTGTATCCTTTTCTTCTTTTCTTGTGGAACACCAATACTTTTTTATCTTTTAAATGAGATATGACTGTTGCGGAAATCCTCGCCCCTTCAATAAAAGGGGTTCCTAAAGTGATTTTGCCGTTGTTCTCTATCAGTAATACTTTGTTAAATTCAATATCCACACCTTCCTTGTCTTTAAGCCTGTTAACAATTATTTCCTGTTCTTTTTCAACTTTAAACTGCTGTCCGCTTATTTCAACGATTGCATACATAATACATAATTTTTGAGTCTGCAAAGATACAAAAAAAAATGAAATTACAAATCAATTAAGCAATTAAGATTATTTTGAAGGTAGATTTTGGGCAAAATCTATATAAAATGAAGGACTTAATCTATTTTAAGAACCTTAAATTTATAATTTAACTTATCTGACCGGATATTTACTATATAAATACCATATTTAAAATTCTTCATATTGATGCTCGCCGAATAATTACCGGCCGGTTTACTTAATTCTTCTGTATAAACAACTTGTCCCATCGTATTCAAAACGGAAAGCTGTAAATCTGCCTTTGCATCAAACTCAAAGCCAATATTAAGATTATCAGCAACAGGATTGGGATATGCCGATATAAAATTGTTTTTTTTATCAATATTATTAATCCCTGTATTAAGCCCCAGGTGAATATCTATGCCAAAAACATCACCATATACATTTATTCTGTATGCATCCTCCCAGTAAGGTTTGTTTACATAATAAGCCGGGGCATATGTTACAGACTCAGGATAATCAGGTATTGCATATACTGTGTATAATACAGGCAATATATCATCAAAATTAAAAGTTCCGTTCTGTATGTCTGTTTCATAAACAGCAGGATGTATACTGTCTTTATCAGCATTGAAAATTTTCACTGTCCCGCTTGGCAATAAATCACTTCCCGCATAAACACTGCCCGATAAAGAATATAAAATACTGTCATCAACAACGGTAATATAATATACTTTCGTAATGGAATCATCCCCGCAATCACCGTTAATCAACAACTGTACTGTAAATGTTCCTGTTTCACTGTAAATATGAACAGGATCTTGTTCTGTGGAGGTATCACCATCTCCGAAATCCCACAGCCATGATGTTGCGCTTGCCGACAGGTCAGTGAACTTAACCTGCCCGTCCAATGGAATAGTTGTAAGATCAGCAACAAAATCAATATCTGTAAAACAATATCCTATTTTAGCAACAAACATATCCTGGCTTCCTGTATTATACAAAGTATGTGCACCAAATGTAATGCTGTCACTGTTAAAAAAACCGGCAACATATATGTATCCCGTATCAGCGGCTGCAATGGACATTCCCGCATCATTATCGTTTCCGCCGTAAAATGTAGCCCATTGCATAATTCCCGCACTGTCAAATTTTGAAACAAAAGCATCTTTGCCTGTTCCTTTTGTTCCCTGAAAATCAGCACCTCCCCCGGCATCATGGGTTGGAAAATCTGCAGAGCTGGTTTCTCCTGTAAGAAAAACATTTCCGCTTTTATCGGTTGCTATGCTGTAACACTTGTCAAAAGCTGATCCACCGTAATATGTTGACCATTTTCTTATTCCATTATTATCAAACTCCATAACAAAAATATCCCAGTCCCCTGCTTCTGTATCCTGTAAATAACCTATGCTGTCGGGATTATATATCGGAAAATCGGATGAAAATGTACGTCCTCCAATAAATACATTGTCCATATCATCTACAGATATTGCTTCGGCTAAGTCGGCAGCACTTCCGCCATAATATGTAGCCCATTGCCTTACACCGCTGCTGTTAAATTTTAGTATAAATGCATCCACATTCTGATAAATGCCGCTCAAAGTATCCTGATAATAAGTCCCTGCTCCTGCGTCATAAACCGGAAAATCAACAGAGCCTGTTTGCCCTGCAATAAAAATATTTCCTGTATTATCGGCTGTAATTCCATATCCTGCATCAATATGTGCTCCGCCATAATATGTAGCCCACTGCCTTATCCCATTATTATTAAACTTCAGAATAAAAATATCATAACCGCCTGCCTTTGCATTCTGAAAATACATATTACTGTCCTCTATATATACAGGGAAATCCGATGAATATGTAAGCCCTGTAATATATACATTGCCGGCATTATCAGCGGTTATATCATAAGCTACATCATAGCTGCTGCCACCATAATATGTAGCCCATTGCCTTACTCCATTATTATTAAATTTCAAAATAAATATGTCATTATACCCTGCATTGTTATCCTGAACAAACGCACTGCCACCGGGACTATAGGTTGGAAAATTTGCTGATGTTGTACTGCCTGTGACAAAAACATTACCCGTATTATCTGTTGTAATTTTAATATATGTATCCAGAGGAACGAAAGAGGTGGCATCGCCATTATAAAAAGTTGACCACAAAAGGGTTCCTGCTTTATTGTACTTTTGAATCACTATGGCCGAACTACTGGTTTTCACACCTTCAAAGTATGCCCCTCCTCCCATATCCAACGTATCAAAATCATCCGAAATTGTAATTGCCGCTACATATACATCACCGTTTTTGTCAACACATACACTTCTGCCGTTTTCAGAATCAGTGCCGCCGGGATTTGCCGCCCACTGTGTCTGATACTGTGCATAGATATTAAAGCTAAATAAAACAATTATGATAATATTTATTATTGCCTTTATCATCTGTTCTTTTTATACATACAAATTTACAAACTTCACACCACACTTGAAACAAAAAATAGAGTTTAAAAAAAAGACACCCTGAATTTTCAGGATGTCTTTTTAACATAAAACGGAATTATTTTACTTTACAAAACTTCTTGAAAACAATTTTTTATCATTTTCTGTAACATGAATAAAGTAAACACCTGAATTAAAACTATTTGTATTAATAGTTTTTAAGTTACGCCCTCTTTTATAATCCGAACTATTCGTGTAAACAATTTGTCCCATTGTATTTACAA
>CAZSJF010000288.1:0-4043 GCA_964606705.1 uncultured Bacteroidales bacterium | reverse complement strand
TGTGTTGGGTGTGTTTGGTGTTGGGGTGGATTTACAATAACAGTAATACTATCTATTGCACTGCAGCCGTTGGGTGTTGTAACAGTAACAAAATATTTTGCATTGTTTGTAACTGTTGCCGTAGGATTCAGGATAGTGTCATAATTTAATCCTGTGGCCGGTGACCACTTATATGTCAGTGTTCCTGTTCCTGAATAATTAGAAGTAACATTATTTAATTGGGCAGTGCCGCCGCAGATTATTGTTTTATCATTTCCCGCTTCTGCTGTTAACGGATCTACATGAACAGTAACACTATCCGTTGCAGTACAGCCGTTATCTGTAGTTGCCGTAACTATATACTTGGTAGTGGCATCCGGACTTGCTATCGGATTTGCTATGTTTGCATCACTTAATTCATCTGCAGGAGTCCATGTATATGAAAAATCTGCAAAGAATTTTAAAACCGGAACAATTTTAAAATTCTTTGCAGATTTTTAAAATTGTTCCGGTTTTACCGACAGCATAACCTGTATTGGCATCCGGAAAATATACTGAATTTAAATCATAAGTTGTTCCACTGACTGCCACCCAGTTTGTTCCGCCATTGATTGTTTCCAGAATTGTTCCGCTGACGCCGACAGCATAACCTGTACTAGTATCAGGAAAAAATACTGAATTTATATCGTTTATTGTTCCGGTTGTTTGCTGATCCCAATTTGTTCCACCATCCGTAGTTTTCCATATTTTACCAAGACTGCCTGCCGCATATCCTGTATCTTCATCAGTAAAATAGACAGATTTAAGATGATCATTATTTCCTATTGTTTGTGTTGTCCATCCCCCATTAGCAAATTTATAAATTACGCCCATATCACCAACAGCAAAACCTAAATTTGCATCAAGGAAATAAATTGAATTAAAAGAAGTAAGTACTCCGCTTATTACTGTTGTCCAGTTCGTTCCACCATCAGTTGTCTTTATTATCGTTCCACCACCTTCAGCAACACCTTGGCCGCAAGCGTAACCGGTATCTTTATTGATAAAATAAACTGATTTTAAAGAATTAATTGATCCGATTGTCTGCACATAAGCCCAATTTGTTCCGCCATCAGTTGTTTTCAGAATTACTCCCTGATCGCCGGTAGCATAACCGGTATCAGCATTAATAAAATAAACAGAATACATCCGCCAACAATTTGCCGGGTTTGCTTGTGATACCCAGTCGGATCCTCCGTTTGTTGTTTTTAAAATCACAGCTGCTCCTCCTCCAAAACCTCCGACTGCATAACCGGTATTTGCATCAGTAAAGAAAACTGAATATAGAGGAGCGGTTACTCCGCTGTTTAAAGTTACCCATTTTGGTTGTGCGTCAAGTTGTGTTGTTTCGCCGCAAATAATTGTTTTGTCTGCTCCGGCATCAACGGAAATTGGTGTCGGCTCCGTAATTGTAATGTTTTCTGTAAGGGTACATCCGTAGCTTGACGTAGAAACAGTCACTGTATAATCACCTGCAGTAAGGCCGGTAATATCGGCTGTTGTCTGTCCGTTGCTCCATAGATATGTGTATGGTAAAGTGCCGCCTGATACAACTGCTGATATCTCTCCTGTTGCTGCTCCATGACAGAGAATAGGTTGCGAAATGTTAAGAGAAACAGCCAAAGGTACTCCGGTCTGATATTCATAAGCGCCTATATCAATACGGCAGACTGTTACACGCGGATTGCCTACCAAATCTGTTGCAGGATATCTGAATACCTGAACTGTGTCAAATGGATTTCCGGCATCAATACACTGAGAAGAGTTTTGCAGCGACCAATCGGCAATTACTCCGTTATAACCTGTACCGCTGCCGCCGGAAGGTGCAACAAATAAAGGATCTGTATTTATGTTATTCAGGTATGTACCTGTGTACATGTTGCCGTTAAGTTCAAAAGCAGCAGAACCACCCTGCACATCGCAATAATAAAAATTAGGGTCATTCTCTTCATCTCCGAGATACACCTGTGAACCGCCACTGCTTGCAGTATTACCCCAGATAATTGTATTGTACAAGAAGGGATTCAAGTTGGAATTAGTGTTATGAAAACAAATTCCCCCGCCATAAGTAGCCGAATTGTTTGTAATGACATTATTTATGATAGTCGGGGTACTGTAATCATTACAACATATCCCCCCGCCTTCACCACCTGAATTGTTTGAAATGATATTATCTGAGATAATTGGATGACCACCGCTACAACGAATTCCACTTCCTGAATTATTTGAAATATTATTATAAGCAATGATTGGATTTAAACACCAGTCACCCCAGATTCCATAGGAAGAATTATAAGAAATCAAATTATATGTGATGACAGGACTGGCATTATAGCAGTATATTCCAACCCCACCGGAAAGATTATATTTTGTGCAATATGAAATATTACAGTTAGAAATAATTACTTTGGAAAAATTATAAAGATAAAGCGCATAATCGCTTGTACCATATTGCAGTTTACAATATACTATTTTTGATGTGTCATTTGTAGCAGAAGTATTGTAAAAGCGTATTCCTCTAATACCATGTGTGGTATCGCCAATAAAAGCAATAGTATCAGTTATGGTACCTACGGCAAGCAGTTGCCCTAATACGGTGAGTTTGTAAGCACCCTGAAAATTTACTGTTACACCGGGTTCTATGGTAAGATTGGTGCCGTTAGAAACCTGAATATTGCCCTGTATTAAATAAGGCGAGCCGGCAAGAGTCCACGTACCGCTAACAATACCGCCAGGCACAATAGTTGATGCAATTGACATTGATGCATATAAACTTAATATTACACCTACAAGTAAAAATATTTTTTTCATATTGTTCCTTTTTATAACATTATAGATTTATCCTGCAAGATACAAAATTTAAGGCGACTTATCTGTTAATTAATTGGCTATTTAAAATACGAAGTTGCAAACTTCTGCAACCCTTTGACAGTTAGTGTTTAATAAGTCCCTTCACAAAATTGTGGCCTCACCAGGAATCGAACCTGGATCTAAAGTTCCGGAAACTTTCATTCTATCCATTGGACTATGAGGCCTATTATGATTTTAAATTAATTGTTTTCACCTATAACAATGTGCATATTTTATATTTAAATAACCACCAGCAAAGCAGGTGGATTTTATAAATTAGATGGACTCAAAGAGTCCAAAGTCCTTTCCTTGATTTTCTTCTTTACGTTCCTCTTCCTCTTGATGCTTAACATAACGTTTTATCATTTCTTCATTTATTCCTATTGTATTTACAAAATATCCTCGTGCCCAAAAATGATTTCCCCAATATGGTTTCTTCTTTAATTGAGGATAACTTTTAAAAAGTTTTATAGCTAATTTACCTTTTATTATACCCATGAATTCTGATACAGAAACCCTTGGTGGTATGGAAACTATCAGATGAATATGATCCTGTTGTATATTCATTTCTTCTATTTCACAATTTTTCCATTCACACAACAATTTTATATCTTGTTCTATTAAGTCTTTTACAACTCCTGTCATTATCCGAAAACGATATTTCGGAACCCATACGATATGATAATCGCATTTATATACTACATGTGAAAGTTTCTTATATTTGCTCATTCAACAAAGATAAGCAAAGCTTTTAATACATTACCACCAGCAAAGCAGGTGGGTTTTTAAGTTAAACTAAATCAAAAGGCTTTCCGGAAATTTCACAACAACGAAAAGCCTTCATTTTACTAAGTCGGGGTGAGAAGACTCGAACTTCCGACCCCTTGCACCCCATGCAAGTACGCTAGCCAACTGCGCCACACCCCGAATTTAGCTTTTTTTTAATAATTTATCTGGTGCGCTAGCCTCCCGATAAATATCGGGATGCGCCACACCCCGAACAATAAAATACAAAGATAATTATTTATAAGAAAACACAACAAAATAATTTACCAAGAAGCAATCATCTTTTTTATATAAAAAGAAGAATTTATCACTGCATTTGATTGGGATATAAGGCCTGTTGTATTTTTCTTTTTTTCATTATAACAAACACCCCAAACACACCCACCCCA
>CAZSJF010000287.1:0-4043 GCA_964606705.1 uncultured Bacteroidales bacterium | reverse complement strand
TTACTGTGGTTTTTTAAACTTTTTATCATAAATTTGTTACTGCATTAATTAATGCAGTAACAAATTTATGATAAAAAGTTTAAAAAACCACAGTAATATGATAAAAATATACTAAGTCTTTAAGTTTGGATATTGGGAGGGGCACTTCGACAAGCTCAGTGCCCCAAAAAAATAAAAAATGGGCTTAATAATTAAGCCCATCTTAAATATAGAAGCGTGGAAGGAGGGAAAATGCGAACTATTTTGATAATAATTCGGCGGTTTCTACCAGTTTGATATATTCATTTTTAAATTCATTATTAGCATTTCCACTGGATTGCTTTGCAAGTGCCAGTACCTGCTCATAAGATGAATTTGCCTTATTTTCCGATTCCCTCAGGAGCATACCAAACTCAGAAAATGAAGCTGCAAATAAAAAGTTACATGATGCATTCTTTCTGTTTATTTCATTTTCCTTAAGTTTTTTTACTATAAGCTTGCTTTCATCCTCATCAGGTTTTTTATACCTTAATTTTACAGTCATCAGGTTGTCGCTTTTTACAACTTTTGTCTGCTGGTATTCAAGCGGGTCAACACTTGATACATTCTCATCGGAACCTGCCCTTATTATCTCATACAATGCTGTAACACAATGCCCGCTGCCGATATCTCCTGCATCCTTCTTGTCATTATTGAAATCTTCCTTATTCAATATCCTGTTCTCGTAGCCGATAAGCCTGTATGATTTAACTTTTTCAGGATTGAACTCTATCTGGATCTTTACATCTTTTGCTATTGTATAAAGAGTGCCCCACAGTTCCTTGCCGAATACTTTCTTTGCTTCAATGATATTATCTATATACGCATAGTTTCCGTTTCCTGCATCGGCAATTTTTTCCATCTTTGAATCCTTGTAATTTCCCATGCCAAACCCGAGTATGGAAAGGAATATATTGTCTTTTCTTTTTTCCTCAATCAGCCTTACCATTTCCGCATCACTGCTTGCACCTATGTTGAAATCGCCGTCTGTAGCCAATATCACCCTATTGTTGCCGCCCAAGATAAAATTCTCCTTAGCGATCTTATATGCAAGGTTGATACCTTCCCCACCTGCTGTACAACCACCTGCCTGAAGCATTTCAATGGCAGCTTTAATTTTTTCCTTATCCTTTCCTGATGTTGACTCCAGCACAACTCCGGCTGCACCTGCATATACCACTATTGCCACTTTGTCTTCAGGCCTCAGGTTATCTATTAATATCTTGAATGCCTGCTTTATAAGTGGAAGCTTGTTAACATTCTGCATTGAACCTGACACATCTACTAAAAACACAAGATTGCCGGCAGGTATATTTTCCGTGCTTACATCCTCCCCTTTCAAGCCTATCAATACCAGATCATGTTTGTCATTCCACGGACATTTACCCATTTCCATAGTTATTGAAAAAGGATGTTCGTCTGAAGGCTGCGGATAATCATAATCAAAATAGTTTATCATCTCTTCTATCCTGACTGCATCCTTGTAAGGCTTCTGATTGTTATTCAGGAACCTCCTCACATTGGAATAAGAAGCTTTGTCAACATCAATGGAAAATGTTGACAACGGATCATTCAGCACATCCTTGAAAGTATTTTCATTTATTTTATCATATGATTCTGTGTTGAAATCTTCCGGTATTACATCACCAACTACTATACTATTATACACTATTCCGCCTGCATCTCTTCCCACTCCATCACAACTTACCACTGGTGCGCAAAAGCTCACCTGTTCCTTGCAAGATTTATCGTTTTTGTTTTTATCTTTTTCTTCCATTTTTGACACGGTGACAACAGATATTAAATTTATAACCACCGTAACAGTTTCATTTGCCTTTACTGTTACATCTTTTCTAAGTGCGTTGCTGTAGCCGCTGCAGACAACCATAACAGAATACTTTCCTGCAAGCAGTGATTTTGCCGTAAACTCTCCGTTAACATCGGTCTTCATACCGGATAAGGTTTTACCGTCTTTAAGTATGCTGATATCTGCACCTGCAACCGGACTTTTCGTTTTCAGATCCTGCACTTTACCTTTTATAATCCCGTTCTGAGCCTGGGACAAACAAAATGCACTTACTATGATAAGTAAGATCAAAACTGCTTTTCTGCTCATACATGATGAGGCTTTTTTTACTGTTGTTTTCATAGCTTTAATTTTTTAGTTAATAATTTTGTTCCGTTTTCTACAACTATGATGAAACAGAAATAAAAATTCCATAAAAATTCTTAAAAATTTTTTTACTAAAAGAACTTTCCCTATCTTTGAATCATATATTAACCTAAAAACGAACAAATTATGAAAAAACAAATTTTATCACTTGTCATTTTGTTGTCTTCTGCAGCAGCATTTGCACAGGTAAACTGTATTGCAGCATTTGAATTCTATCCGACCAACAATCTGAATGAATTCCATTTTGTTGCCAACCAGCAGCTTGGTGAGCAAAACACATATTACTGGGATTTTGGCGACGGCACATTTAATAATGAGAACAACATTTACCCCTTACATACTTTTCCGGAAAGCGGTTTTTATCCGATATGTTTGTTTGTTTACCACATAAATCCAGCAAATGGCGATACAGTTTGTTCTGACTCTTATTGCGACACCATAGAGGTAGGCGGTGTAATTGGAGACTGCGATGCAAATTTCAACTTTTACCAGACAGGAAATACTAACGAAATCCAGTTCGCATCCAGCCAGGTAGGTACCCAGAATGCTTTTCACTGGATGTTCGGTGACGGATCAGGTTCTACTGAAGCCAATCCTGTTCATACATTTCCTCAGGAAGGCCCTTATAACGTGTGCCTGGTAGTTTACGACATAGATTCTATAAACGAAGATACAATCTGTATTTCCGACCATTGTATGAACATTACCCTTGGCAATCCTTCTGTCTATTGCAATGCAGAATTTGAACATTACAACTGCAACAGTGCATTGCAATACCATTTTATTGCAAATTACCAGAACAACAACCAGAATGTTTATCACTGGGATTTCGGCGATGGAACTACGTGCAACGGCAACATAGACCCTGTTCATACTTTTCCGGGAAACGGGGCGTATGAAGTATGCCTGTCTGTATATCACGTAAATCCTGCAAATAATGACACGGTATGCTCTGACACTTACTGCGAATATATAGAAATCAATACCGGCGGCGGAGTTAACTGCATAGCAAATTATGAATACTATAACAATGACACGACATACCATTTTATTGCCAACACTCAGTTAGGTAATCAGAATTCATATTACTGGGATTTTGGCGATGGTTTTCAGGAGTCAGGTAATACTGACCCTATACACATTTTTCAGGAAGACGGGGTTTATGAAACATGCCTGACAGTATATCATATTAATCCTAACAGCGGCGACACAATATGCTCTGACACTTACTGCGAGGCAATTGTTGTAGGAAATCCAGCACCTAATGACACACTGGAAGAATTATTGGATACATGCATAATATCATTTACAATTGACTCAGCATACATATATGATGTCTTAACAAACAATTCAAACCTTGTTGAAGTTATATGGGCTATAGTTCAAGACAGCAACATAATATTGCTGAACTCCGTATATTATTGCCAGAATGCAGGATTATATTACATCACACTAACAATTCTCTGTGACGACAAAGCTTATTCATACACAGTGGAAGGGACAATAACAGTAAAGGAATCAGATTTAGTTGCCGGTATTAAAAACATCAAACATGCCGGTGATAATATTCTTATATATCCGAACCCTGTTACAGATAAACTGAACGTAATTATTAATTCAGGGAGCAACTCAAAAGTAAATATTAAGATCCTGAATTCCGTAGGACAAACAATACACAATCAGTGCACTGCTGTCAACAGCGGACAAAACTTAATAAACATGAACGCCAGCGATCTTAAAGCAGGCATATATTTCATAGTATTTGACATCAATGGTAGAATTACCACAAAGAAATTTATAAAATAATTTCTTTGTGGTAATTCTACCAACAACACCAAACACACCCAACACA
>CAZSJF010000286.1:1866-4045 GCA_964606705.1 uncultured Bacteroidales bacterium | reverse complement strand
GTAAATAATTTTGTATCTTGCATAAAATATGTGCAACTCGTTTATAGAAAAAAGTGTACAATACATTCCATATGGGCTGTATAAGCACACCTTTTTGCTGTTTGAGGTGCATCTATAAACGAGTTAGCAAACATAATATTGAGATAATAATGATAAAGGCATTGACAATTTTAATTTTTTTGTGTGTGTACGGTTCTAGTTTATCAGCACAAGAGAATATCAATTTCAGCTTGACCAAAGACAGCAAAATAATGCATCATATATTTGGATATGCTGATTGTTTTGAATGGTTTTGTTATTATGATGATTATAATGCTTATGTATACGATTCGTTAGATATTGTCAGGTATAATTTTAATGATACCAATAATATATGGCATGTCTGCCATCCGAACAAAGGCGACTGGACAACCGGCTGCAATCAACCTAGTGAGGATACTTTTCCCTCTAAAGTCCTTATTACAGATTCTATAAATCCCTATCCTGTAAACAACTTATCTGTTGTTGAGTTTTATGTAATTAAACCTGCATGGACTTATATTTATAACTTTTGTTGGAGTCATTTTGAATACAGTTTCAGATTTAAATGTGAAACGGATACTCTTACAGATGGTTTTTTTGCTGTAGTATCTTTTGATGGAGGACAAACGTATGCAAATGTTCAGGATACCACCGGTGTTAAATCTTTACCAAATGGACCTATTACTATTGACAATAATCAATTCATTGCTCAACGAGCTGATCTGAATGATTCTTATGGTGTAAGCGGTTCACTGGCCAATGGCTTTCCGGATGGATGGTATTCTTTTAACCTTACATATCAATGGGACAATCAACATGGGCATGAAGTAGATACTGCAATTGTAAAACTCAATTTTATCAGCGACAGTATTAATACATACAAAAGAGGAGTAATAATTGACAATATAAGTATTTCAGTAGATGATTTGTGTGTTGTTTCTGTTGAAAATAACCTGTTAAAATATACTGTAATACTGTATCCCAATCCAATCAGCGAATTAAGCAGGATTGAATTCTCAAACCCCGACTGCGAAAAATTCAAACTTGAAATAGTTGATAATAACGGAAAGTTGATATTTGAAGGAGAAACCTACGAACAGCAATTTCAGATAGGGAACCTTAACTTTCTAAAAGGTATTTATTATTATAGGCTAAGTAATAAATATGGAGGAGTGAGAATTGATAAGTTCTTAAAGATTGAGTAAAGTAATACACACACAAATTCAAAAATTGGAATGACACATAAAATATTACGTTTGCTAACACCATGCAAAAACAAATGCTGAAAAACCAGTCCCTTGACACTAAAGTTGAAGGTTGGGCATTGTGGTTCTGTTTGCCGCCGTTATGGGCAACTTGACACGTATATTCGTCACTCAATCAGTCCATTGTCAAGGGCGTACCGGACAAGCCCGATTACATTATGCACATCCAGCTTCTTCATGATGTTTTCGCGATGAGCATTGACTGTTTTAGGACTGATAAAAAGTTTTGTGGCAATTTCATTATTTGACAGGCCTTGTGTAATTAACTTCAGGATTTCTGTTTCTCTTGAAGAAAGCAAATGAACTGAGGATGCCTGTTTTTTCGGGTTGCCGGCTATTTCTGAAGATGGTTTTAGGAGAACGAGGGGAATCTCGCTGCTGAAAAAGGTCTCTCCCTTATATACAGTTTCTATGGCTTCTATCAGAATTTCCTTTTTTACATTTTTCAGAACATATCCTGAAGCGCCGGCATCAATCATTTTTTTTACAATGGCTTTTTCGCTGAAGGTTGTAAGGGCAATGACCTTTGTTTCCGGATAGCGCGAAGTAATTATTTCAGTGGCATCCCATCCGTTCATTACAGGCATTTCAACATCCATCAGAACAATGTCGACAGATGTTTTACCTATAATTCCGATAGCTTCTTTTCCGTTATTTGCTTCGGCAACAATTGTCATGTTATTTACATCTGACAATAAAGATTTTAATGCTTCAACAATTAACTGATGGTCATCAGTAATTAATATTTTAATCATATCTTTTTTCATGAATACCTGAAGATATAGACTTATCAAGGTATAAAGGTAAGCAATTTTATTAAGACCCAAGACCAAAATTTCAAGTCCCAAATTCCAAGGGCGCTGTCCCCTGGGGCTTGGTTCTTGGGACTCTTG
>CAZSJF010000286.1:0-1766 GCA_964606705.1 uncultured Bacteroidales bacterium | reverse complement strand
AGACTTGGGACTTACTATGTAAACTTTAACAAAAAGGATATTAAGACCCAAGACCAAAATTTCAAGTCCCAAATTCCAAGGGAGCAGTCCCCTGGGGCTTGGTTCTTGAGGCTCTTGAGACTTGGGACTTACTATGTAAACTTTAACAAAAAGGATATTAAGACCCAAGACCCAAATTTCAAGTCCCAAATTCCAAGGGAGCCGTCCCCTGGGGCTTGGATCTTGGGTCTTGGATATTGGGGCTTATTCACTGTCTTTTTGCGTATCATCAGTTATTAATTAAAGGTAATAACGGTATTCTTATGGTGGCAATAGTTCCTTTATACGGACCCGGTTCTATTGAAAATGTACCTTTTAATGCGTGTATCCGTCCTGCAATATTATGCAATCCAATGCCACCGGTCGCTGTCTCCTTTTGGGGGATACCCACTCCATCATCTTCAACCATCATTATCACTGTATCTTTATTTTTAAAGATCTGTACCGATATTTCAGTCGCATGAGCATGTTTAAGAGTATTGTTCAACAATTCCTGGAGAACCCTGTATAAGCAAATTGCAATACTTACAGGCAGGTCATTTGGTGCATTGTTCACTAAGCGATACCTGACTTTAGAATTAGCCAGAGTTTGCTCTAACAGATCTGAAACAGCATAGGCAAGTTCCTTTTCCACTATTGCTTTTGGCATCATCTGATGCGACAGGGTGCGTACTTCTTTATGCGTTTCATCCAGCATATCTGCTGTCTGTTCAAAAATAATTGTCTTATCAGGAAGAATTGTCTGAATGTATTCCCTGATTTTTTCAAAGTTTATTTTTATAGTCGTCAGCTTATTCCCTATTCCATCATGTAGATCCTGCGCAATACGCTTTCGCTCATCCTCCTGAGTTTCAATGATGGCATTTGTTCTTATTTCCTGTTGCCTGAGCATTTCTGCTTTTAATTTGTTGCGCTGTTTTGCCCTGTAATACAAAAAAATTCCGGCAGTAAATATAATAATAAGCGAAACGGTTAAAACAAGGATTGTAAGCCACATGCTGCTACGGCTAAGTTTTAATTCCTGCTGAGATATTTTCAATTTCTGAATTTCTATTTCTTTTTCTTTTTCAGATGATTCGTATTTTGTCTGCAGTCCTAAAACCTCTTTTTTAATTTCAATATTCATAACAGAATCTCCTATTGCCGAATATTGCTTGTAATTCTCATAAGCTTTGGCAATATTTCCTGATTTCTCATAGGTTTCTGCAAGCTTCTGATACGCACTCCTGAGATTGTCATATAATTTGAGTTGTGTTGAAATGGTGATACTTTTCTCCAGGTATCCGACCGCTTCCGCATACTTCCCCAGTTCACAATATATTATACCTATACAACACGTATTCTTGGCAATTCCCATTTTATCATTAATTTCTTCGGATATTTTTAAAGATTCCTTTAAATTATATAATCCGTCTGAATATTTTTTCTGCTCCGTAAAAACATTGCCGATGTTATTTAAAACCTGTGAAATTCCCGGCTTATTCCCGATTCTTTTAAATAACTCCAGTGATTCATAATCATATTCCAATGCCTTGTTGTAATTTCCCTTTGAATAATAGATGGTCCCTATATTACATAATAAACCTGCAACATTTTGTGAACTTCCGATTTCCTTTTGTATTACCAATGTTCGTTCATAATATTCAATCGCTTTATCATATTCCCCCTGGCTATAATATATAGAACCAATATTACCATAACAGGCTGAAATACCTGTTTTATCATTA
>CAZSJF010000285.1:0-4058 GCA_964606705.1 uncultured Bacteroidales bacterium | reverse complement strand
CGACATCAAATATTACTCCCCCAACACAAGAACAATTAAATCTATCAAAATAGTAATAATTCAAGACGAAATTCTTGCAGCAAACAGGCTTAAAAAGATTATAAGCGAGATAGATCCTTCAGCAGAAATACTGGAAACTATTGAAAGTGTTAATGAGGCAATAAACTGGTTCAAAAACAATGATGAACCGGACCTGATTTTTTCCGATATCCAGCTGTCTGACGGGCTATCCTTCGAAATTTACAAAGTAATCCCCCTGAACTGCCCTATCATATTCACAACAGCTTATGAAGAATATGCAATACGGGCATTTAAACTTAACAGCCTTGACTATTTGCTTAAACCGATTGAAACTGATGAATTAAGGGCAAGCATTGAAAAATTCAAGAAACGGGATGCGAAAACAGACAATATTCCTGACGATATTGAAGATCTGTTAAAGGATTTAAATATCCCAAAAGCAGAATATAAATCACGTTTTCTGGTAAAATTCGGCGAGATATACAAAACAGCCATAGATGAAAAAGAATCTTCAGATAAACTGCTCTTAAACATTTTACCTTCAGAAATTGCAGAGGAATTAAAACGGGACGGATCGGCCAAAACAAAGAAATATGACCTTGTGACAGTGCTTTTTACAGATTTCAAAGGATTTACATTGGTATCGGAAAAACTATCACCTGAACAACTTGTTAAAGAAATAGACTACTGTTACAAAGAGTTTGACAATATAACAGGAAAATACGGCATTGAAAAAATAAAAACAATAGGGGATTCTTATATGTGTGCGGGGGGCCTGCCAATAGCAAATACCCACAATCCCATTGATGTGGTAAATGCAGGGCTGGACATACTGTCTTTCATAGAGACATACAAAAAAGAAAAACAGCAGAAGGGCGAGGTTTTCTTTGAAATACGCATTGGTATACACACAGGGCCGGTAGTAGCCGGAATTGTAGGGATTAAAAAGTTTGCCTATGATATATGGGGTGATACCGTAAACATAGCCTCACGCATGGAATCAAGCGGGGAAGCCGGAAAAGTGAATATTTCAGGAGCAACTTATGAACTCATAAAAGAGCACTTTGACTGCACATACAGAGGCAAGTTCGAGGCAAAATACAAGGGAATGGTAGATATGTACTTTGTTGAAGGAAGAAAAAAAGCCTGATAAAATTTTCCGTACTGCCTATTTGGGATATTTACCAAAAATCTTTTTAAAGAAACGGTGCATTTTATGAGGAAAAGCCACTGGCTCTGTAAACATAAAAATACACTCATTATGAATAACATTAATACCTTTATCCTTAACATAATTTAAAACATCCATGCTTTCCGCACCCTGCTGGATCCATATATTAT
Organism: uncultured Bacteroidales bacterium; assembly: GCA_964606705.1. Lineage (GTDB taxonomy): Bacteria > Bacteroidota > Bacteroidia > Bacteroidales > CAZSJF01 > CAZSJF01. The sequence goes on along the minus strand of CAZSJF010000285.1, from coordinate 2,696 downwards.
TTATCCCTTTATCTATGGCCTCTTTAACAATTATTTTTGTTTGTTCAGGCTGAGTGTTAATTACCAAAGTCTTTACATCTTCGGGCAGAGAGCTGACATTCTTAAAACATTTCTCCCCGAGAATTTCTTCAGCATTGGGATTTACAGGGTATACATTTAAACCTTTTTCTTTGAGAGTGCGAAAAATTACATATCCGAATTTCTTGCTGTTCCTTGAAACTCCTGCAATAGCAATCTTTTTACCGGATAAAAATTCTGTTATTGACTTTTTACTGACCATATTATAAATTTATATTTTTTAAAAAGATTTAATGGCTTTTATCATATTCTTCTATTTTCTTTTTAACAGTTTCTTCCGCTTCATTATACATCTGTGATATGAATTCATCATGGAAATTATAAGTCCGTTCTTCAAGGCTCTGTGTTCCTATCCTGTCAAAAAGCAGTTCTTTTGCTGTCTGAATATCTTTTCCGTATATATGATATGAATCAGCGTGCCAGTTCATCCTTCCCAGTTTTACTGTCTTCCCTGTACGTTTTGACACTTCTGATGCAATAACTTCCTTGCTGAACTGTATGAATCCGAACATATTCATAAAACTCGCCCCCCATGCATCATTGCTCCTGAAACGTATATTACAGTTAAGCCACTGTATTTTTTCTTCATCTTCTATTATCCTGTACCATATCGATTGCAGGCAGGGAGGGTCAAAAACAATAGTATCAATATTTGGCATCCATGTTATCATCTGTGCCTGTCTTGTAAACGGCTGCTTTGAAAGTTTCTGTATCACATTTTCAATCTGGTTTATACTGAAACCAGCATCAATAATTTTATGAGGGTCTGAATTCCTGTCAATTTCTTTCCATGAACCGTAATTTACCAATCTTCCATGGTAAGTATATTCCCAGCGTGTATCTTTAGGATCATTCATATTTTTCACCCAATGGTCTTTGCACCCTTTCAACTCCATGACATATTCCTTCAGGTCTTCAATGCCACCTGGAAAAGCCATGTGTATCATCGGGTCAAGTTCAGGCTCAAGGATTGTTATGTTCATTGTACAGTCGATACTTTCTGGATCTCCGGGCTTATCATACTGTGTTTTGAACCTTATCCCTTCATTATATAGACGAACCAGCGCTGCTTCATAAGCCACAGCCAGCGAATTTTCACTTACTGTTAAAACAGGAATATTTTTCATATTTATTTATTTATCAATTCAAAAATAATGAAATTATTGATTCTAATGTCAAACAAAAATTTTATTAATACCTTATCAGCTTATATACAAACTGATTATTTTTCCGGTCAGCAACCTTCAATAAATACATACCATTTTCAAAACCGGCTAGGGGTATGGAATACTGTGTATTATCATTTACAGATAAAGTCTTTTCAAATAAAACCTGCCCTGGAAGAGATATAATCTGAATGTTGATATCTGTTTTTTCTGCAGAGCTGATAGTAAGTTTCAATTCATCTGTCACAGGATTGGCGAAATTTATTCTGAAAGGAGAAAGAAGTACCTTATTTATTGAATTATCTGTCGTGTCAATTTTTAATTCAATTATTACAGGCAGATGGTCAGATAAGCCAAAAAGAGCATCAGCTATATCTGATGTTACGGAAGTATTGACAGGGTCTTTAACCGTACTATTAAATCGAAGGCCGTCCTGACCTAATACCTTGTATGAATTTTCTATGTACCGAACATTACCCGGACCATTTAAAACGTTATCTGACACTAATATAAAATCAAATCTGTCGTCCAACCCTCCTCCTGCAGGACAGGTATTGCTACTGTCAGACAAATTCGTAGACTGCGTATGATAAAGCGAAAAATCAGGATTATCGTGCCATGTTCCTGATTTATCCACAGGGTCATAGAACCTGATTTCAGAATCGGGGTAATTTATTAAATTCTGAAACGACTCTTCATCGCTGCTCTGAAGGTTAAAGTCGCCCATAAAAAAATAATTACCGGCAACATCCACGCTGTCAAGAAAAGTCATTACTTTTTGTGTCATATCAGCTCTTTCCAGTTTGTCCTGAGAGGTTGTTCCGGATTTCAGATGAGCTACTATGCATATAATAAAAGCCGTATCACTGCCTGTATAATTATAATAAAGTTTATAAAAATTTATATCTCTTGTATTGTTGTTAATTGTATGCTGGGAGTGCAGCGTCAGTTTGTCACTATTATAATAAAGCATATTAACAATATCTGAGCCTGCATTATTTGTATAACCCGCCTTCTTATAATAATTTACGCCACTCACATTCAACGCACTGTCCATAAGTCTTTGGTGAATAGCTGTACTTGGCGCAATCTCGTTAACTGTTAAAATATCAGGTCTGACATAACTGGCAATGGCTTTTAAAAATTTCTCCTTGTCATTAATATTGTTATTTGAAGGATTGCACCAACTTGTTGTGGTACCGTAATAAAGCAGATTATATTGCATAATGCGTATAGTATCCTGAGCATTAACATAAAATGCAAGTGTGATAAATAATATGCCCGACAAAAACCGCATTATAATATTTCTTCTTCAATGGCTTTATAAACCAATTCTTTCTCAAAGCCTTTTGAAACAGCAAAATTAAATATTCTTGAAAAGAAAAACAGAGAATTAAAAAAAACCAGTAGCTCTGTAAAATTCAACAACCAAAACCAAACACACCCAACACA
>CAZSJF010000284.1:0-4067 GCA_964606705.1 uncultured Bacteroidales bacterium | reverse complement strand
AATCAAGCAGGTTAGCCATTTCTTCGGTTGTAAGAGTGTCAATTTTCTGGATTTCATGAGAAGTCCTGAAACCGTCAAAAAAATGGAGGAACGGAACTCTTGTTTTAATTGCTGTAAGGTGAGCAACGCCTGCAAGGTCCATTATTTCCTGTATGCTTCCTGTGGCAAGCAATCCGAAACCTGTTGAACGTGTATGATATACGTCCGTATGGTCGCCGAAAATTGAAAGGGCATGTGCGGCAACACTTCTTGCACTAACATGAAATACTCCGGGTAAAAGTTCACCGGAAATTTTATTCATATTCGGTATCATAAGCAATAATCCCTGTGATGCTGTATAGGTAGAAGTCAGCGCACCTGCCTGTAATGAGCCGTGCACTGCACCGGAAGCACCTGCTTCAGACTGCATTTCAACAACCTGTACGGTTTCTCCGAAAATATTTTTTCTGCCGTGTGCAGCCCATTCATCAACAAATTCTGCCATGTTGGATGACGGCGTAATAGGATAAATAGCGGCAACTTCACTGAACATATATGCTATATGAGCTGCAGCATAGTTCCCTTCACATGTGATAAAATTTTTCTTTCTTGTCATAACTTAAATCTTTTTTAATGTATAAATTTGATTAATTTTGATCTCTGAGATAAAAGCAAATTTAAGGAATAATTAACGCTAACCAAATTATTTTTTATTAATTTTAACCGTGCAAAAGAAAAACTGATTTTTGTCATAAAATACACAACACAATGGCTTTAATAAAAACACTAAAAGGAATTGCTCCTGTTTTCGGAAAAGACTGTTTTCTTGCTGAAACCGCAGTAATAATAGGAGAAGTTACTATAGGCGACAACTGCAGCATATGGTTCAACACCGTGCTGCGCGGAGATGTCCATTATATAAGGGTTGGCAATAATGTTAACATACAGGACGGAACCATTGTGCACTGCACATACCAGAAATACCCTGTGAACATAGGAAACAATGTTTCGATAGCACATAATGCAGTGATACACGGCTGTACCATTGAGGACAACGTGCTTATAGGCATGGGTGCGATAATTATGGATAATGTTATTGTGAAAAGCAATTCCGTTGTTGCGGCAGGTTCGGTTGTGCTTGAAAATACCGTCGTTGAATCAGGCAGTGTTTATGCGGGTATACCTGCTAAAAAAGTAAAAGATATAAGCGAAGAATTACTGCAGGGGCAGGTGCAACGTATTGCAGCCAACTACTCAAAATATGCAGGCTGGTACAAAGAGGAAATTTAAAAATCAAAATGTAAAGATTAAAAATATAATATGAAGAAAATAATTTTTACATTAGGAATGCTTGTTATTTCAAATTGGCTGACAGCACAGGAAGTTACACTTACGCATGTGGCCACTCACAACTTATTACCAACTTACGGAAGGGTGGAAATTTGCATTTCCGACAGCGGCGATTTTTACGTTAACGTAGGAAAAATGCTTTTACCCAATACCATTGGGACAAAGAAACACTGGGTATATCATTTCGATTCATTATGGAACAAGTTGGATTCTTTTCCTGTCACACAGGTAGATTCATCATACGGTGAACCCTGCGACCAGCGTGCCGCTATCATCAACAACGAATTTGTCATTGTTTACCAGTGCATGATCTGGAAAGACACCTCTGAGTGGGTTCATTCATCCGAAATCCCTATGGACAAAAATGCTCTGAACCAGTCGCTCATGCTGGCACGGTATTCGCTTGACGGCACCGAATTATTCCGCGGGCCTATTATTGCAAATTCTACTGACACTACAATAACTTTTTCAGACCTTGCCATAAAATGGGATGGCACATACCTTCTTGTAAACACTGGTTCGCTTTCGCCAAACCACAACACTTATATCCGGAAAATCAATATTACCAATGCGGACACTATAGATACACATATTTATACCTGCTCGCCTGCAGCTATTCCCGGCCCTTTCGGAAACAGCATTGACATCATAAACGATGAACTGAAAGTGTTCAGCTATACTCCGCCTAACACTACCATGGATATTGAGATTTCAACCATCAGCCTGTCTGATTTTTCCGTAACCGATACAACTAATTTTCATGATGCGTTGTATGAGCAGACATATCCTACAGGCGATTTATATTACAACAATTATTATTTCATCGGGCATGACGAAAGGCTGCGCGGCGGCGCATCAGGCCTTGAAGAGAATCCATATTTCCCTTATCTGAAAATTCTCGACAGCCAGCTGAACCAGATAGACAATATTCAGATACAACCGGGCGACACCGGCTTTATGCATCTGCACCCTTTCGTTGCTATCAGAAGCGAAAAGTTATATTTTGGGTGGATGAAAAGAATTCATATCGGCGCTAATCTCACTTCACTGCCTTGCATTGAAGAATATACATTGACCATTTCCACAGGTATTAAGGATAACAGGAATCCTAAAGATAATATAAATGTTTTTCCAAATCCTGTGACAAATGATATAGAGATTGAAGCTCCGCAGAATACAAACATTGAAATTATGAGTTCACAAGGGCAAATAATGGAAAGTTTCGTTACAAAAAATACAAATACAACAATTGACATATCAATATTTCCATGCGGAATTTATTTTATCAAAGCAAAAACTGCCAATAGTATAACAGTAAAAAAATTAATAAAAGAATAAGCTTATGAAAAAGTTTTTTTCATTCTTATTGTATAAGATGGACAAAGAAATTATTGTAAAACGATTTACAAAACAGTAATTAATATTCCGGCAAAAAAATGAAATTTTATTTTTTAATCACAGTTATCTTTTTTTCGTGCATACACCTGCAGGCACAAATCATCGGATGCACGGATCCGCTGGCAAACAACTATAATCCCGCAGCAAATGTTAATGACGGAAGTTGTACATACAATAGTGCTTCGGTTTCACCTGTCAGCAGTTTTAACTTGAACAGCACGGTAATTGAAACTTCAGGACTGATACGCTGGGAAAATTACGCATGGACGCAAAATGATAATACCGATACCAACATCTATGCCTTAGATACCACGGACGGAAGCATCATTCAGGCCTATCCCTTAAATTCCGTTGTAAATTATGACTGGGAGGAGATCTCTCAGGACAGCAACTATATTTATGTCGGCGATTTCGGCAATAACGGAAACGGAAACAGGACAGACCTTCATATCCTGAGAGTTGAAAAAAATTCTTTGCTGGCCAATACTCCTATAACAGATACGATCTGGTTTTCTTATTCCGACCAGACCGATTTCACGCCAACAGGCAGCAATAACACTGACTTTGACTGTGAAGCATTTATTGTTGCCACCGACAGCATATACCTGTTTACAAAACAATGGGTCGGCAACAAAACCAAAATTTATTCCATGCCAAAAATTCCCGGCACTTATACTGCTACATTCCGCTATATATGCGATGTACAGGGGTTGATTACCGGAGCCACATATCTGGAATCAAAACGGCTCGTGGTACTTTGCGGCTACAGCAGCCTGTTACAGCCATTCCTGTACCTGCTCTATGATTTCAATGACAATATGTTCGTTTCAGGAAATAAAAGGAAGATCGGTATCTCACTGCCCTTTCATCAGACAGAAGGCATAGCTACTACCGACGGAAAAAAATATTTTATATCTAACGAATCATTTGTAAATCCGCCATTCATAGACGTACCGCAGAAGTTCCATATTTTTGACCTGTCTTCATACCTGGGAAATTATCTTGACAGCATACAAACAGGAATAAACCAGATTCATGATAATAAAGACATAGTGATATATCCTAACCCTGCATATGAATACATCATTGTAGAAACCGTGGACAGTGAGCAATTTTCAGAATATACCATAAGAGACATTGCGGGAAAACAGGTAATGTCAGGAAAAATCAGCAATGGATTAACCCGCATTAGTACAGAAAATTTAAAAGCCGGAACATACTTCTTCTATTCAGAAGGACTGAAAATACAGACATTTAAAATAATTAAGAACTGAAAAAATCACCTTGCATAAGGTGTCTCCGGCTGGCTGCAGAATTTTTTATTAATAAATTTATAATAA
>CAZSJF010000283.1:0-4094 GCA_964606705.1 uncultured Bacteroidales bacterium | reverse complement strand
TGTGTTGGGTGTGTTTGGTTTGTTGGGTCGAAGATTCTATCCTGATAGGATATACGCGTTCAGATGCAAAAGGATATTTTGAATTAAACCTGCCTGTTGACACCGTTCAGATAATTATCTCCTATCACACCCTCGGCGACAAGAAATTTTACGTATTTGCAAGCCCGGCCAACAATAAATTCGGCTTTGGTAAAATAACCATGCCGCCCAGAACCGTTCAGCTGAAAGAAGTTGTTATTTACGCTTTCAAAGATCCTGTTTACTATAACGGCGATACTCTGACTTATATTACAGACTCATTCAAAGTAAAACCGAATGCCACTGTTGAAGACCTGCTGAAAAAGCTTCCGGGAATAAAAGTTGATGCACAAGGCAAGATCACGGCACAGGGCAAGGAAATCTCACAGGTGCTGGTTGACGGGGATGAATTCTTTGGCTCCGACCCTACTGTTGCAACCAGAAATTTAGGTGCTGATGGCGTGGAATCTGTACAGGTATATGAAAAAAAGGATGAAAATGCAACAGAAGGCGGTGATGAGAACATAAAGGTTATGAACCTTAACTTAAAAGAAGAAGCCAAGAAAGGCTATTTCGGAAAAGTGTCAGGAGGCTCTGACTGCAACAAATTTTATGAAGGGGAATTTTTAGCTAATAAATTCAGCAGTAGCCGGAAAATCTCAGCATTTGTCCTGGGAAGCAACACACCTCACTCTTCTATCGGATGGGGAGAGATGTATAAATACGGGCTGGATGAAGGAAATTATTACTCCGATGATGAAGGAAATTCTTACTGGAATAGTTACAATGATCAACAACAAGGTATTCCTAAAACACTAAAAGCAGGGGTTTATTATTCCGATAAGCTTGGCAAAAAAACCAAAATTAAGTTCAATTATACAAACAACGGTTATCAACTCAGAACAAATTCATCTTCCCGTTCGCAATACTTTTTAACCGACTCAAGCTATGTTACTGAAAACACTTCTGAAAGCAGCCAGAGAACCGAATCGCATACCTTCAACTTCGGGATAACACAGACGATAGATTCTCTCACAGAGTTGGAAATAAAACCCAAGCTGATTCTTAATTCAAATGAAACAAGTTCATTTTCGGATAATTTGTTTAAAACCTCACAGGACACTTTAACACGTGAAAATTATGTTGAAAATACAAACGATGCCAGCGGCTATGATTTTACTACCAATGCAAAACTTACCCGCAGATTCAAAAAGAAAGACCGCTCGCTGCGCATCAATTATTCCCTCAACAGCAAAGAAAATGAATCCGACGGATACTTAAAATCATATAATGCATACTTTTCAGGATTTACTTTGCCTAACGACACTGTTGACCAGAAAAAGGAAAATCTTAACACAAAAATAGCTCACAACACAAAATTAACATATACCGAACCAATTACAAAAAGAATAAAAATAGAAGGGGAATATATTTTCAATTACAGCAAAAATGCACAGGATAAAAACACCCTTAATTTCTCTAATGGCGAATATCTGTATAGTGATTCACTTTATAGCAATAATTTCGAGAACATACAATTATATAACAGGGCGGGATTAAAATTTATCTATGAAACAAAAAAAACAAGATTTGCAGTCGGGGCACGGGAGCAGCAAACCCGGCTTGACAATCATAATCTGATCAACAGCAGCGAGGTCAAATACTCAGGAAAAGCTGTACTCCCTTTTATGAGCTACTCTTACAGATTCAGCGAGAACTGCAGGTATTCATTTTCATATAATACATCTGCCACACAGCCGAGCATAAACCAGCTTCAGCCTGTACAGGACAATACAAATCCGAACAGAATTTATATAGGCAACATGGATTTAAAACCCAGTTACACTAATAATTTTCAAATGTTTTACAATACTTATAAGCCGGTATCAGGAAAATATGTTTGGTCGCAGGTTAGCTTCGACATAGTTGATAACGCTTTTGCAAACTCATCAACTTTTGACAGCATAGGCAGGACAATATCGCAAACAGTAAATGTCGATAAAAATTATGACGGATATTTTTACTTCGGCAGCGAATTCCCTTTATTCTCAGGACTGATAAAGATAGAGCCTGGATTAAACAGTAATTATAACAGTTATTCCAATTATATCAACGGACAAAAAAATAACACGCAATCATCAGGGCTTGGAGGTGATATGGGAATATCCGTTGAAACTGATTCAATATCATTTTATATAGGAGTCGATTATACGTGGAATCAAACTCATTCCAGCCTGAATTCTGCAAGCAACAAACCATACAGAACACAATCCTATGATGCTGATTTTTCGTGGCGCCTGCCTTTGAATTTTTTGTTCAGCACATCCGCCACATATACCATAAACAGCCAACGTACCGAAGGATATAATATCAATTATGTTATATGGAATGCATCCATAAGCAAAGCTTTTACAAAAAAGAAAAATTTCATTATAGCTGTTGAAGCAAATGACATACTTAACCAGAACATCAGCACTTCCCGTACCATTCAGGATAATTTCATCACGGATAACAAGACAAACATTATTAACAGATACATTTTATTCAGAGCCACATTCAAATTTAACAGTGATAAATCAAAAGCAGATGACGATGAAGATGATTATTAAAATAAATATTCTTATTATTATCCTTTGCCTTGGTTTTACGAGTGTTATCGCACAAATAACATCAGGAAAGATAATATACGAACGAAAAACCAATCTTTACAAAAAATTTAAAGACTGGGATGATGTAAAAGACTGGATAAAAGAAGAGGATAAGAACAAGGTTGATATATTTGAATTGTATTTTAACGACAGCATATCTGTTTTCAAGCCGCAGGACAGCGACTTAAAAGAAGAGATGAACTGGGCAACAAGAAAAAATGTTGTTTATCAGAATCTCCATTATAACAAACAGTTAACGATAAAAGACATATGGGGTGAAAAACTGTATATTGAAGACACGCTGTATAATCGTAAATGGAAAATTACTGACAGCAAACGTGTGATAAGCGGCTACACCTGCCGAAAAGCAATATGGGAAGTAAATGACAGCATGCGTATCTATGCATGGTATTGTGATGAAATAATACCAAGTGTGGGACCTGAAACTTTTTATGGACTGCCCGGAGCCATACTCGGACTGGCAACTGAAGACGGAGGAGTAATATATTTTGCAAAAAAAATCGATAATATAAAACCCGACATGACATCCGTAATTCCTAAAAAAGGAAAAAACAAGATTTATACAAGTACAGAGCTAAAAGCAAAACTTGAAAAAGACTTTGGCAAATACCCATGGGGCAAAAGAATGATTAACGATTTAAGCATCTGGTAGATAAACTATCAAGCGGTACGAATTTCAGCACGGGAATCAGAAACAATTTTGAATTGCAGCATTATTTTTCTTTGACAATAACATAAATATCCTCGCTGTCTTTTTTCATCAGGTATTTTTCCCTGGCAAGTTTTTCAAGGGTTTCGCGGTTAGACATAAGGTCATGCATGGTGGCTTTGTCTTTCTGAACTTCTTTTATGTAATATTCCTTATCCTGCTTCAGCTGCCTCAGTTTCCTTGAAAGGCGGACCTGCGAGATAATGTTATTTTCATCAAAGAAAATGATTATTACAAGGAATATTATGGTTGCAAGAACGTACCTGTTTTTCAGTATGGACAAAATTTTCTTAACCATATTTTATGCCTTATAGACAGTCAAAATTAAATAAAACCGGATTTATTCATTGAAAAATAACATCTTTTTATTAACGCCTTAATGTTTATACTTCATCCTGACTAATTCATAAAGTATTTATCTTAATATACCTTTGTGAAACTTAGTGCCTTTGTGCCTTTGTGGCGAAAATTTTTCCTGCCACTAACCTGCCCGCCATCAGCCTTAGGCTAACATTGGCAGGCGGGGACTCCAAGACACAAAGAAATCACTAAGTTTATGAATTAATCAGGTTAGTCCGGATATTTTGAAAAATCACCTGACGATTGTAATTTTATAAATATAAACTATGTTGTTTACGTTTATAAAATTACAATCGTCAGGTGATTTTTCAAAACAACCAACCAAACACACCCACACA
>CAZSJF010000282.1:0-4102 GCA_964606705.1 uncultured Bacteroidales bacterium | reverse complement strand
TGTGTTGGGTGTGTTTGGTGGTGTTTGTGATGTTCCCCCTAGTATTATAGATAAACAATTCTGTTTTAATCAGTTGTGCTCCATCTCCAAAAGGTTCTATCGGTCGTTGGGATGAAAAATATTTACTGTCATATGACCAATTATAATTATATGAATTTTCAATTTCAATTTCAATTTCTATTTCTATTCCTATTCCTATTCCTATTCCTTTACAACTATCCATTGGTAAATTATACAAAGTGGATTTTTCAGGAAAAGCACCACTTTCAGTCATGTAGAAATTTGTAATTATAGCATGTTTTTTATCGGGAGACTGCATAATCTCTGAAAATAGATAATTTCCGATTTGACCAGATATCTTTCCAGATAACTCGATTAAACAAATAAATACTGTAATTAGTTTTATATTCATTTTATAATTTTTTTTACCTGTTCAGTTCAAAATTCTGCCCAAGATAAACTTTTCTCACCTGTTCGTCGGAAGCAAGTTCCTGAGCAGTTCCGGCTTTCATTATAGCGCCTTCAAAAAGCAGGTATGTTCTGTCAGTAATAGAGAGGGTTTCATGCACGTTATGGTCTGTAATTAAAACGCCGATATTTCTGTCTTTAAGCTTTGAAACGATACTTTGAATATCTTCAACAGCGATAGGGTCAACACCGGCGAAAGGTTCGTCAAGCAGCATGAATTTAGGGTCAACAGCTAAAGCTCTTGCAATCTCCGTTCTCCTTCTTTCTCCACCCGAAAGTGTACTTCCGTAGCATTTTCTTACATGTTCCAGACCGAATTCACTTATAAGTGTTTCCAGCCTGTTTTTTTGTTCGGATTTGGAAAACGCAGAGTATTCCAGCACCGCCCTTATATTATCCTCAACGCTCAGTTTTCTGAAGATAGAAGCTTCCTGTGCAAGGTATCCTATGCCTCTCTGTGCCCTTTTATACATGGGTTCATCGGTGATTTCTGTTTCATCAAGGAACACCTTTCCTGCATAAGGTTTTATGAGGCCCACGATCATATAAAATGAGGTTGTTTTTCCGGCGCCGTTAGGCCCTAACAAACCTACAATTTCTCCTTGTCCGACTTCAATAGAAACGTTATTGACAACCGTTCTTTTTCTGTATTTTTTTACAAGATTTTCTGTCTTTAATATCATTGGTTCAAATTAATTAGAGTTTATACCGAATAAGGTATTTTATTGAATTTATATATTAAAATACGCTTTGTGTCTTCTTAGTGTAACTCTGTGTAATAGCTGTTTCACAAAGGTTCACAAAGTTTTCACAGAGGTTCACAAAGAATAAATATGTTCGGTTACTTATTTTTTTTCAAAATTAATACTATATTTTAATTCGTTATAAATTCTATCTTATTAAAAATAAAACTGTAAAGTTCCCATAATTCCGAATTTAGCTATATTAGGATGATCCAGGTATGACAATCTCCATAAAGCATCAACGCGTAAAATTTTAAATATATTTTCTATTCCCACACCTGTTTCAAAATAAGGCTTGCTCAATTCATTAAGGGTTGCAGGGAAAGAAGAATAAGTTTTGTTCTTTTCTTCCAGGCTTCCTACAACACCTTTGATCTGTGCAACTTCCCTCCATTTGAGTTTTCTGAACAAAGGAACCTTGTTAAAAAAGAACCCGTCAAAATGGTGGGTATAATAAAAACTTACGTATTTATCACTTACGAATTCGAGATAATTCATCATGTTGAAAGCATATTCGTCAAAGTAGTATGTTTCATTGCCCTCATGCAGTTTCAGCAGGGGATAAGGCAGTTTTCCCCATATTCTGCCTGCTTCAACAACATATTTAGACCAGCCTATTGTCCCTATATTGAACCAATGGCTTATGCAGGCCTGCAGCCTGGTATATTCATAATCGCTCAGCCACAGGTCTTTAATGCCATAAGTGTATTTTATTTCCAGCACAGGGTATTTTGTCCCCAGGCTTATTCTTTCAAATTCACCCATGAGATATTTCTCCCTGTATGCAAACCGTGTGGTCAATTCGATCTCTGTCGAAACGATGTCACTTTTTACTTCTTTGTTCCCTGCACTGCAGAATTCAAATTTTGTTGCACCTAAAGAAAAGATATCCCTGTGGTAAAAACTAACAGTATTGGAAAACCCTGTAAACCATTCATGTTCATAAAATCCTTTGTATTCTTCAACCATAGACAGCTTGTCAGAAGGGTTTCTCCTGAAGACCGAGGAAATGATGTTGTCTTCCCTGAAAGCATTCTGGCTCTGCCCCAGTTGTTCTATATCATATTTATATGATGCACCGAAAGATTTTCTGGGATTTTTTGACAGCATATAAAGAAATCCTGCACTGTATTTGAATTTTTCATCCTTTGTGCCATAAGCAAGATGTGCTTCGGGCATGAATTTGGTGCTGAATTTATTGCTTGTCCTGCCCCCGATCCTGAACCTGTTGCCTTCAATCTGATTGAAACTGTATGTCGTATAATACGGGCCTAATTCGAAATTCCCCCATATGTAATAGCCGAGGGTGAACATTTTTACAAGATCAACATAGGTGTTGAAAATAGGGACTTTCTTTATGGAATCAACCATCTTATAAATACTCTTTTCTTCTATTGTCAGTTCCTCATGCCTTGTTTTTTCCCAGTATTCATTGTCTTTATCATATGAATTATCGTCAACAATAATATTAAGAGGGTTGGCATAAAATTCCTTTTCTTTTGGCGTTTCAAATACAAAATCCTTATACAAAGTTGTTTTATGCCCGTAAAAACCTATTGTCTTTTTTGAATTTTCAAACACATTGAAATCCGTTGTTACGCTTTCTTTTACAACCATCCAGTGTTTCCCGTCTATCAGGTTATATTCCTGTGAAGCAACAGCGCCGTTGATAAAGTTGATGTTGGCGTCATCAGCTATCTTCACATCAACTTTTTTTATGGCAAAACTGGTGTCATTAACCCAGAATTCCCCTGTAAATGTGAGTTCCTGTTTTCTTCTTGGTTTAAAAACTATTTTGTAACACCATTTATTATCAATATAAGTGCTGTCAATGAGATAATACTTGTAGAACGCCAGTCCGAAATCTGCTATAGGGCTTACAAAATTCTTTTCAAATAATTCCACATAGTTATCATATATATTTATATTCTGGTACATGTTCCCGAGAAACTGTGTGATACTCTCGTTTTGGATACCGGAAACTTTTGAAGCTTTGATGATCTCTTTGTGCGACTTGGGGTCTTTGCGGAAGAAATAATCCGAAACAGTTTCTGTCAGGAATATAGGCAGGTATGCTTTACCGTTGACAACAGAAGTATCTATATTGTCAAAGATGAACTGGAAAGGCTTCATGACCTTTCTGCCCTTCAGCTTTTCTTTAATGTTGTTGGCATCAAACTGTATCTTGTTATAAACCTCATACTGATAAATTTCAATATTATCAGGGTTATTCATTTCTTTATTATTGATTATTTTTCTTAACAGGATTTCCGCAGGGTTTTCCCCAAGTTTGATAACGACCTCTTTAAGGGTTATCTGGTCTTTGGCCAGCTCAAAATTGATTGTCTGGAATTTGTTTTTAACAACTTTCTTATACATTGTCTCATATCCCAGGCAGGCTGCTATGAGCGTATCACCCGCACTTTTCGTTTCTATGGTATAATTGCCTTTAAAATCAGTGGTGTAGCCTACTAATTTGCTTTTGAATACAATATTCACAAAAGGAAGCGGCTCTTTTGTATCCGCATCCACCACAGAACCCATTATTTTGGTAACCTGTGCAGATACAAAAACAGGAATGTGAAGCGCTGATGCGATAAAAAAATATGTGAATATTTTTCTCATAATTTAAACTTCAGGGAATACAAATATACAATGCTTTGAGTTAAAATGGAACTCGGGTGCAATATTTATAAAAATACTAATTTAATGTTAATAATAAACCGATGCTGTTCTGCGGTCGTGGGATTCGTTTGAAAATATTGATTTTTTCTGAAATTTATATATATTTGTATAAGCTTCATAGGGAAACATACTGATTAAAAATTGATATTTAATAAATATAAATTTATGAAAAAATACTTATTATCTTTATTTATTTTATCTGCAAT
>CAZSJF010000281.1:0-4127 GCA_964606705.1 uncultured Bacteroidales bacterium | reverse complement strand
TGTGTTGGGTGTGTTTGGTTTTTTTTGGTATATTGTTATATGTGTTTTAATATTTTTTATGATAAACGGATTTATTAAATAAATTTCTGAAAATAAAAAATATTAAAACACATATAACAATATACCATATAAATGTTGAGAAGTGATAATAAAAAGTATTCAATCCGTCATCCTTATAAGTTGCATCTTTCTCAACACCAAAAGGATTACGTTTTGCCATCCAGTAATCTATTGCAGCAGAAGTTGTTATTCCCGGTCTGAGCCCCCAGTGTGAAGGTATAGAACTGAACATACGGGGATCTTTGAAAAAAGCAGGAATATTCTTGATATCCCTTATATGTATATTATCTGTTATTGTATGAAAATCATCAAAATGAAAACTATTCCTGAAATGATTGGAATAAGTGACAATTAACATTACAAAAAAGATAATCGCTAATATTATCATATTGGTCTTTCTCTTTTCCATCTTTTTAAAATTTAATTATGTACTAAAACAAATTTATTAAAAATATTTCTAAATAATAAAATCGATATCAGTTTATTATAATAAATTCTATCCTCCTGTTCTTTTGCCTTCCATCTTTTGTTGTATTATCTGCAACCGATATATCTTCACCATATCCTTTGCAGGAAAGCCTTTCTTTATTTATCCCCTTATCCACCAGATAATCAAAAACAACCTTTGCTCTTTTTTCCGAAAGTATCTTATTATATTCAGAAGAACCTTTATTATCGGTATGCCCGGCCACTTCAATTTTAAGATTTGTATTTTTATTCAGTATCGCAACGGTTTCATCAAGTATCTCTGCTGCATCTTCTGTTAAGAAATTTTTATCAAAATCAAAATATACATCTTTAAATAATATAGGTTTCTGCACCGTCTCCTGTTTATCTTCAACTTTATTCTTTGTAATATTTTCGTACAAGTCAGCAATGTCAAATTCTTCGGTCTTCTTGCCATTCACATACTTGGTTATAAAAACATTAACACCTGTAAGCCTGAGAAATGTATTATTAAATTCCTTTGCTTCCTTGTAAGAAGAAAAATTTCCAATAGAATATTTGTAAGTGCCGTTATATTCATCAAGAAAAATTTCCTTGTTCGAAACATTGTATTTCTTCTGGAAATACGATTTAGCATTGGAATTATTCAGAGAAGCTATCTGCACCCTGAAAACAGTTTCTCCATCCTGAGTTTTTTTACTGTTGTTTTTTTCACTCAACAGCTGCCTCCTGTTTTTAAGGACAGTAAAGCGGTAAATATCCTGGTCCCCATAACCATTAGGCTTTACAGAAGAATAATATCCGTATTTTTCGTCCGAGGTAGGGACATAAAAAGCATCATCATCCGTGGAATTTATAGGGTAACCGACATTTTCCGGCACTGACCATATGCCTTCGTCTGTCACGCAGGAAACAAAAATATCAAATCCACCCATGCTTTCATGCCCCTGGGAACAGAAATATAAAGTTTTCCCGTTTGAAAGCATGAAAGGAGCTTCTTCATCATATTCCGTATTTATAGTTTCCCCCAGGCTCATTGCTTCCGACCATCTTCCGCCAGGCATTTTTTTACAATACCATATATCCCTGCCTCCGAATCCGCCTTTTCTGTCACTTACAAAATAAAGGGTTTCTCCGTCAGGGCTCAGGCATGCATGTGTTTCCCATGCTTTTGTATTAACTTCCGGGCCTAAATCTACAGGCGCTGACCATTCGCCGTTCTTCAGGTGGCTAACATATAAATTACCGTTGCCATTGTCATCCCTATAAATAAACAGGTTCTTTCCGTCTGCAGACAAGCTGACACAAGCTTCATGATTGGCGGTATTTATTGCAGAAATCTGTTTTACAGTAATTCTGCTGTGTTCTTTCTGGTTCAATTTAGCTTCATATATATCCTCAAAATACTTACCATCCTCATCTTTCAGGTCTCCCGTGCTTCCTTTTCTTCTTGAAGTAAAAAACAATGAAGATCCATCCTCAGAAATCACAGGGGAATATTCAGGATACTCTGTATTAATTTCAGGATCAAGCTTTTCACTGATAATTTCAACAGGCATTTCCATAAGCATTCCGGCATTTTCACACATCTCTATCTGCCTGTCAACATCCTTTAATATATTTTTAGGACATTCTTTAAAATACTGTTTAAAATTATTAAAACACTCTATGGCTTTATCAATATTATAATTAAGATGGTATGCTTTTCCGAGATAGTAATAAGCATATACGGGTGCTGAAGGGTCATCATATTTAGCTACAGATTTTTTAGAGACATTTTTAATTGCTTTTTCAAGATACGGTATGGATCTGGTTTTATCAAAAGCAAAATTTATATAACAAACTCCTATATTGAAATTTATATTGGCATTATTGGTATCGATTTTGCATAATTCGATGAATAGCGGCAATGCTTTATTATAATCACCGGAATTCGCATAATTTATCGCCTTTTCATAGTTATTTTTAAAATTTTCATCGTATTGGGAATAAGCAAACGAGTGATAAGAAAGTAATAATAAAAGACAAAGTTTTTTCATAATATTATATTTTATTCTTATAAACAAAAAAGCATTCCTAATATTGCAGGAATGCTTTAAAGAATTATATTATCAATAATGGTTATTTGTCAACAATAATTATTTCTGTTCTCCTGTTTCTTTTTTTGCCTTCCTCTGTTGTATTGTCTGCTATAGGCTTTTCAAAACCATAACCTTTATATGCGAGCCTGTCCTTACTTACCCCTTTGGTTATTAAATAATCGACAACTGTCTTTGCTCTTTTTTCTGACAACTCTTTATTATACTCAAATGATCCGACATCATCAGTATGACCTGCAACTTCAATCTTCAGACCAGGGTTCTTTTTCAAAATGCTTACTAAATTATCCAGACCTGTTTCCGATTCTTTCGTCAGATTGTATTCTTTAGATCCAAAGAATATATTTGGTATTTCAAATTTATCTCCAATCTTTACATTTTTGTCAACCTTTGATATATCTTCAGATTTTTTAGTCATATTGGCCAGGTTTATTGCCAGTTCATCCACTTTCTTTTTACAATCTTTATTTGCATCCTCCAGGTCTTTCTTATCCTGTACTAATTTCACATTCTCATTCTGCAATTCTTTGTATTTTTCATTTTTAGTTATATCTACTATTACAGCTTCTTTCTTTATTTCAGAAAGCGGTATATAAGAACTCATGTCAACCTCATATATATCAGCACCACCTTTTCCGTTAGGCCTTGTACTTGACACATAAGCTTTTTTGCCGTCTTTTGACAATACAAAATTAAATTCGTCATCTACTGTATTAATAGGGTAACCTAAATTAACAGGGTCTGACCATTTTGTCCCGTCATATTTACTCATAAATATATCATATCCGCCCATGCTTTTATGCCCTTTTGAAGAGAAGTAAAGCGTCTTACCATCGGGAGTCAGAAATATTCCGAGTTCATCTTCTTCAGAATTTATTGTATTTCCTAGGTTTATAGGCTTTTCCCAAATGTTTTCAACTATTTTTATGCTCTTGTATATATCAGCATTGCCATAACCACCTCTCCTTTCACTTACGAAATGAAGGGTCTTCCCATCGGCAGACAAACACGCTGAACTTTCGAAAAATCCAGAATTTACAGGTTTCAATATAGACTGGGGCTCTGCCCATGTTCCATTTTGTTTCTTGGAATAAAAAATATCACCGCTTTTTGTCTTTTTAGAAATATTTCTATAAATGAAAAGCATATCGTTAGTCATAGATAATGCCGCATCATAGCCTGCTGTATTTATAACCTCTCCGGCATTTTTTGCTACACCCCATTCACCTTTACTGTCATCCCATTGTGATTCATATACATCATCATAATAAAACCTTGTATTCGGATCAATACCTTCACCCTGAACATTCGGCCTTCTGGATGTAAACATCATTGTTTTGTAATCGGGAGAAAAAACAGGAAGAGCGTCATCATATTGAGAATTAACAGCATCCCCTAAATTATTTACTGTAACATTTACAGGATTAGCCATCAGTTCTTTTGCCAGGAAACATTGCACCAAAAGGGCATCTACAAATAACTTTTTGCTATCAGAATATTTAATCCGTGATTTATATATAT
>CAZSJF010000280.1:0-4147 GCA_964606705.1 uncultured Bacteroidales bacterium | reverse complement strand
ATTTTCCTGATTAATAACACTGTCCTTTTTTGAAACAGTATCTTTTTTTGAAACAACTGGTAAAAATATATTAGCAGAATCGGTATTTAAAATCCTTCCTTGTACAACGGTATATGGAGGTTTCACATCATTAAAAATGATCTTATAAATATCAATATCTCCAAAACCGCCGTCACGGACATAGGATGAATAAGCATACCTCCCCGAACTTGAAAAAGAAATTGTATAATTATTTTCAGGGGTGTTGATAGGATACCCTAAATTCTGCGGAGCAGAAAATAAAGATTCTTTTCTGTTCCAGTCGGACCTGTAAACATCAAAGTCACCCATGCTGTTATTATATCCCTGTGAAGAAAAATATAATGTCTTTCCGTCTGAAATATCAGGAAAATCTTCATCATAAGGAGTGTTTATTGTTTTTCCGAGGTTAACCGGAGGGCCCCAGCTGCCGTCAGGCATTTTTCTTGTCATATATATGTCTTTCCCGCCTAAAGCATCAGGGCCGTAAGCACTTGAAAAAAACAGGTACTGTTTATCAGGGGTTACAGAAGCAGCAGACGCCTGCGGCAATGATGTACCAAGAGCTTCAGGCACCTGAAAACTCTTACCCTTGCATTTTGAAACATAGACCTCGCCCATATTCAGGAATGCTCCTGCGAAGTAAAACAGGCATTCACCATCTCCGGAAAGCCCGACACATTCTTCAACAAGTGAAGTATTAATTGAAGGCACACCTTTGGCTTTGGTCCAGTAATGATTTTTAACAAAAGAAACATAAACATCAGAAGTATTATAGCCGTCAACATCCACAGTTCCACCTACGTTCCTGTCCCTTCTTGATGTATAAACAATATACGATTCATCCTCAGGAATAAAAGGAGTGTAATCAGGAAACGATGAATTGACTTCAGGTCCTAAATTCTCAAAAGATACATTAACAGGTTTTTTAATCATCTCTTTCGCACTATTGCATATTTCTATGCGCCTGTCAGCAGAAACAGCAAAAACATCCTTTTTGCCTCCCAGCCGTTTCTTATACTCATTAAAAGCATTAATGGCATCATCAAAACGGTAAGCATAATGATAAGCCAACCCTATGTTATACCAAACATCAACATTAGCAGAAGAATTGTTTATCAAATACTCAAAATAAGGGATAGCTTTCTTTTTATCAATACTAGTAAGCAGATAACAGCATCCGAGTTTATAATTATAGTCAACATTACTGCTGTCTGTCTTTAATAGTTTCAGATATTCATTGACGGCATTTCTGTAATTCAGCGAATTAAAAAAATCTTCTGCAACAGATTTATCAACTACAACTGCATTTTGCTGCGAATATGAGCATATATGCGAGAATATAAAACAAATCAGCAAAAAAATATATTTATTAAAAAATCTCAAAACCTATCAAATAATAAATTCTATTGCAATATATAATAATTATTCCGTTCCTCCAAGATTTTTAAATCCTCTTATTACTATACTTACATCATTTATAATTTTATAATCCTTGGCATACAGAACGTTCACCTCATTAAGCATTTCTTCAGATAGATCTTTATTTCTCAATAAAGTTGCAGGTGTTAAGACCCCGTTTTTAATTACAGGCAGGTTTACTGTACTTCCGTTTTTAAAATAACTGACCCACGACCTCCTTGCAAAAAATACTGAAAAGATATTGGCAAAAAACCTCAAAGGTCTTTTAACAAAAAATACTGCCAACGGAAAAAACAGCAGCAGCAGAATGCTGGCCATGACATCAAAAAATCTTTTATTTCTTTTATTTGCAGTGGTATTAACAGAATTAAGATTATACATAAACAACTCTCCGGCTGCATTTATTGAATTGCTCCCAATGATATATAAACTTTCAGGTGGTGCTATTTTATATATAACCTCCAGATTCTGCAGTTCAGTCATAATATCCATAATTTTCTGTGATGATATATCCTTGGCACAGAAAATGATCTCATCTATCCTGTATATTTCTATTATCTCATGTATCTGGCTGACATTTCCTATATATTCATTATTTGTTTCTTTTTTCTCATTCAAGCTTACCAAACCCGTAAACGACGGTTTAAGGTTGCTCTGCTCAAGCAAACCGGAAACCCTGATATATTCATCCCTGTTACCGACGACAGCATACCTTTTGTTTGTCCTGTCAACAGGCTTGCTGATATTAAGCAGATTATAAACAACATATCGCACCAGAAACGCAGAGATAAATGCCCATACTGAACCTATTAATATCAACGCCCTTGAAAAGCGGTATGACTCACTTAACAATGCATAAATCACAAGAATGATTACGGTTCCTGCAACCAGCCCTCTGAAAATCCTGACAAATCTTACAGGTTTATCATATCCGCCGCTTAAATATATCGAAAACAGCCATATCAGGATATAGGAAGGCACAACAACAGACATATACTCCGTGGGATAATAGCTCTTAAAAAACACATTATTTTCCCAGAATATCTTGATAAAATAAAATCCCCCGTATATCAGCAACGAATCCAGAACAGGCATATACAGCCTGTTTAAAAGCCTGTTCAGTATTGCCAGGAATGCACGGAAATATATGGCAGTATTTATCAGCGCCGAAAAAACCCTTGCATTATTATGTGGAAAATGTTTCCTCGCAAAAATTATCATTGCATTATAAAACATGAAAACATAGTTGACCCCGCTCTTTTTCGTGCTTTCTCCTTTATAGTGTATTATCCGTGTTTCAGGATAGTAATAATTCTTATACCCGGCTTTCACAAGCCTGTATGAGAGGTCTATGTCTTCACCATACATAAAAAAAGTTTCATCAAGAAGGCCTGTTTTATCCAGTGCAGAACGTCTGAGCAGCATAAAAGCACCTGATAATATGTCAACCTGGTGGATTTTGTCTTTATCAAGATATCCCAGATGGTACCTGCCGAATATTTCTGACCGGGGGAAAATCTTTGAAAGCCCTGTCATCTTGTAAAATGCAACATCAGGAGTAGGAAGTCCCCTTTTTGACTCGGGCAAAAACTTACCCTTGCCATTCAGCATTTTTATCCCCAGCCCGCCGGCATCATGATGGGAATCCATGAAATCAATCACCTTTGTAAAAGTATCATCTTCAACAACAGTATCAGGATTCAGAAGCAATATGTACTCACCTTTTGATAATTTTATAGCCTGGTTATTTGCTTTTGAAAAACCTTTATTCTCTTTGTTTTCTATAACAATAACTTCAGGAAATTTACTTTTTACCATATCAACAGAGGTGTCCACAGAATTATTGTCAACAACAAAAACCTCCGATTCAATATTCTTACAGGCTTTTAAAACCGAAGTAAGACACTGCTCAAGGAAATACTTTACATTATAATTTACTATTACTACGGATAATTTCATCTGCAACTGCGTTTATACCGAATAAGGTATTTTATTGAATTTATATATTAAAATACGCTTTGTGTAACTTTGTGTCTTCTTAGTGCAACTCTGTGTAATAGCTGTTTCACAAAGATTCACAGAGTTTCCACAGAGATTCACAAAGAAATTACACATATCTGATTGTTTATATTTTTCCAAAATTAATACTATATTTTAATTCGGTATAAACTCTAATATTTTCAAAAAGAATTATCAAAAATAACACTTATGTTGTAAACTTACAAAAACGATAACGAAAACAACTTGATTTTATTCTTTTTATTACCTTTGTATTTAAATTGTTTTTATCAGTATAAAATGAAACTCAGCAAATACATCATACTCCTTTATCTTATCTTTTCTCTTTTTAACGTAACCGGGCAGAATAAAGATTCAGTAAATACATGGTCAATCGGATTTAAATTAAGCAGCCTTAAATATTACGGAGAAGTCAGGCAGTACAATGATCCCGATAACAGCTGGGGAATAGGCGGATTTATCAATAAAAACATAAACTCCATAATAGGAATACAGGGGCATATACTTTCGGGCAAACTTAACGGCCATTCGGATAATCTTGATATGTCTTTTACTGCGAATTTTATTGAATATGGCATCAGTTCATCAGTAAATATTAACAACCTGCTTTCCGTACCTTTCAAAAGGATAGGGTTTTACACAACTTTAGGCATAAACATGCTCAATTTCCGTACCCTGTTAAAAGAAT
>CAZSJF010000279.1:0-4179 GCA_964606705.1 uncultured Bacteroidales bacterium | reverse complement strand
ACAATAGCGTCCTAAATAAATTAATAAATAATTCTACAAATCAAGCAATATAATAGTTTTAAATGATATTTAATTTTGAGAGATTATTCTTTATCTTGCCACAAAGGCTCTAAGGCACAAAGGCAACACAAAGATTATTTTATTGAGATGCCATTCTTTGTGAATCTTAGAGTCTTTGTGTCTTAGTGGCGTGAAAATATTTAGGACGCTATTGAGAAAATGATAATAATGTGTTTTGTAAATCAAAGATTATGACTATTATTGCATGGTTAAATTAAGTAAAATACGGATATCGGGTAGGTATGTCCGTCATCTGAATGGCAGGTTATATAAATATACAGACTATTCAATTGAAAAGTAATAATTAACATTCAAATAAAACATTAATATGCAAACAATAATTAAAGGAAAAACCAAAGAGGTAATTTTAAATGCCGCAGGTCCGGTAGTAATTATCGGGGAAAGCATAAATCCTACGCGAAGAAAAAAATTGATATCTACTTTACAGGCAGGGGATTTTAGTTATGTGTTGGAGCTAGCCAAAGTTCAGATAGAAGCAGGTGCTGAAGTTTTAGATGTTAATGTAGGGTTTCCTGGTGTTGATGATGAAAAGTTGCTGCCCGAAGTGGTAAAAGTGTTACTTGATAATTTTGATGTTCCATTATGTCTTGACTGCCCTAATCCCAAGGCTATTGCCGCAGCTCTTGCTGTTGCACCGGAACGCACCATGGTTAATTCAGTTAATGGAGAGGAGAAATCCCTTTCAGCTATACTCCCTGTTGTAAAAGAGCGCAATGCAGTTGTCATAGGCCTTCTGATTGATGAAGAAGGAATCTCCCAGAACCCCGACAAAAGGCTTTCAATCGCTGAAAAAATATTCAACCGTGCTGCTAAGCTTGGAATTCCTCAGGAAGACATCGTAATAGACCCCCTTGCCATGGCTGTTTGTGCTGACCCCCTTGCGGCAAAAGTTACTCTTGAAACTATTAAGAAAGTCAAGGAAAAATATAATGCAAATTTAACTCTGGGTGCCAGCAATGTGTCTTTCGGATTGCCTGACAGGCATTCGATAAATTCTTCATACCTGGCTTTGGCAATTATGAACGGTGTTACTTGTCCTATTACAAACCCCGAAAAACTTACCAGTATCATTCTGGCAACAGATCTATTGCTTGGCAGGGATGAATTTGCTTTCAGGTTTACAACTCATTCACAGAATCAGGAATCTAAAAATACTCAATAAATGTCTTTATTTACACCAGGCCGGCGCTGGCAACCTCCGTTTTATCCTTTTAAAAAGGAAACTACAGGAAGGCGATTGCTTGCATTTATAGAAAGAAAAACAAAAGGACCTCTTTTCGGATGCCGTATGTGCGGAAATTGCCTTTTACAGGAAACCGCATTCATCTGCCCTATGGAATGTCCTAAAGGATTGAGAAACGGGCCTTGCGGCGGTTCGACAAAAGAGAACTGCTATATTGATGAAACACGCCCGTGTATCTGGTATAAGATATATAAAAGGGCCGAAAAGATGAAACGTGAAGAGATGCTGCTTGAAGTCCTGCCTCCTCTTGACTGGAATAAAGTTGGAACAGAAACATGGGCTGAAGTTGTTTCAAAAGTTAAGAAGTTCGGAATATTGAAATTTTTCTCAGCAGTGTTTTTTACAAAAAATAAAGATAAAAAGACAACTGCATGGGATTATGTATTTAAGACCATAAGGCAGCCTGAGTGGTGGAAAGGCGATTCTGAATATCATGCACCGGGTTACAGTGAGCCTGTATCAGAACTTGAAAGAAGTTTAAAAGCAGGTAAGTTTGTAGTTACATCTGAAGTTACACCGCCAAAGAGCATCTCAACGAACAAGCTGATAAAAGATATTGAATTGATTAAACCTATTGCTGTTGCTTTGAATTTCACCGATTCTCCTTCCGCAACCCCGAGCATGTCAAGTATTGCATGCTGCAAAACAACAATAGAATGTGGTGCAGAGCCGGTATTGCAGATAGCAGGCAGGGATATCACGAGGTCAGCATTGCAGTCACAGGCAATAGGCGCTTCTGCTATCGGTGTTAGGAATATTTTATGTCTGACAGGCGACAGTGCAAAACAAGGCCCTTCACCAATAGGAAATATGAATATCTTCGACCTTGATGCAGTCCAGATGATATGGATTTTAAGAAGGGTGAGGGATGAAGGCATATATCTGAGCGGCACTCCGATAAAATTCCCTCCAAAGTATTTTATAGGTGCAGCAGCAGCTCCGTTTGCATCTGAACCTAAAATACAGGCTTTGCGTGAACATAAAAAGATCAATGCCGGTGCGCAGTTCTTCCAGACTAATCTGATATACAATCCTGACGGGCTTGAAGAGTGGCTCAATGAACTTGTTAAAAGAGGGATACGGGATAAAGTGTATATACTCGCAGGAATAACACCTCTCAGAAGTTTCAAGATGGTCCAATATCTTCACTATAACATACCGGGTGTTATAATTCCTGAAAAATATCTGAAACGTATGGAAAATGCCGGTGATAAAGCCGAAGAAGAAGGGATTGCAATTGCTGTTGAATTAATCAATGATATTAAATCTCGTAATATTGTTAATGGTATTCATGTTATGGCAATAGGATGGGAAGCTGTTGTGCCGAGAATCATATCTGAAACAGGATTGACAAAAGAAATAATTTGTGAGAAAAATATTTAGTTGTATATTTGAATTTGATTTACAGAAATAATAAATAAAACTTAAAACTGTTTATTTTATGAATGAATTATTAGAACAAATAGCTCAATGTGTTGAACTGGGTAAAATCAACAAAATATCCCCGTTTCCGCCTAGTATGAAAGGACAGGACGGAGCAGACGAACTGACAAAAAAAGCAATTGAATCAGGTTGTTCCCCGACAGACATTCTTAATAAAGGTCTTGTCCTGGGTATGGAACGTGTAGGTGTAAAGTTTGCCGAAAATAAAGTGTTTGTCCCGCAAATGCTTATTTCTGCAAAAGCAATGGGTGCGGCAATGGCACACCTTAAACCGTATTTCAAGTCAGGTGAAGTGAAAAGAAGGGGCGTTTTTGTTGTAGGAACAGTTGCCGGTGATTTGCATGATATCGGAAAAAACCTGGTGGCCATGATGATTGAAGGCGGAGGATGGGAAGTTATTGACCTCGGAGTTGATGTCAAAGCAGAAAAATTTATTGAAACCATAAAAGCACGTCCCGGTTGTTTTGTCGGCCTTTCCGCATTGCTTACAACAACCATGGTAAATATGGAACAGATAGTAAAGAATATCAAAGAGCAGATACCTTCAACTAAAATTGTTATAGGAGGTGCCCCTGTAAATGATGATTTCAGAATCAAAATAGGCGCCGACTTCTATTCTTCAAACCCTCAGGGAGCTATTGAATACCTGAATAAACTTACTGCCTGATATTTGTTTGGTTTCGTTATTCTGTATTTTTATTTTTGAATAATTAAAGGTAATGAGAACAGCAACATTCATAATTTTATTGGTTGTTTCAAACTTTGGCTTCGGACAAAAGATATGTTCAGGTAAGACCTATTTTTACACTGGACAATATTGTGATTCTATTAATAATATCTTTATAAAGGATACGATTGAGTTTGTTACAACTGGTATTCAATCGGAATTTGATTCGAAAAAAACAGCAGTTATATGGAAATATCATTTAAAATATGACTCTTTGTTATGCAAAAAATCAAACATAGAATACTGGGGTGATAATGAAACAACTGGTGTAAAAGAAAATGAAGAAATGTATTGGGTTCAGCCACCAAGAATCAATCAATATCGGTTAACTGAACTTGCACCGCATCCAAGGGTTAAGTTACCTTGTATACTTAATAAAAAATACAGCTTAGGTACGATTATTAGAAGTGGCTATGGTGATTGGGATGGCCTCACTATAAATTTGAATTACGAAATTGTAAATAAAGATTCTATAATAGTTGGAACTAAAAATTACCCTTGTTGGATTATAAAATCGGAAGGCGATTCAAATTCAAAATTTGGTAAATCATACCTGACAGCAGCCTTTAATGAAGATATTGGCTTTGTAGAATTACTGTATAGCTTTTATAATGGCGTAAAAATAGAATTAAAACTTTATAAAATAGAATAAAAATTGCACCACAATAGGCACATAGGTCACAGA
>CAZSJF010000278.1:0-4202 GCA_964606705.1 uncultured Bacteroidales bacterium | reverse complement strand
AGATGGTTTTGTCTGCTCCGGCACTGACATTAGGCAGAGGATTGACAAACACCGTTACATTGTCGTCATCGGTACAGCCATAGCTGTTGGTAACAGTAACTGTGTAGACTGTTGCTGAAGCAGGGCTTACCTGAATGGATGTATTTGTACTACCATTGCTCCATGCATAAGATACACCTCCGGATGCATTAAGCACAGCATTACTTCCGGTGCATACGGCAACATCATTACCTGCATCAGCTATAGATGAAGAATTAACAGACACAACGACATTCTTCACATCACTGCATCCTGCGTTTCCATATACAGACACGGTATAAGTTGCGGTTGAAGCAGGAGACACATTAATAGTGCTGGTCGTCTGCCCGTTATTCCACTTATAAATATTTCCGCCGCCGGCTGTAAGTGGTACTGTTTGTCCGGGGCAAATTGTCTGATTATTGCTTATACTTACAGTAAGAGGTGCTATATTAACAGTAACGTTATCTGATGCTGTATTACCGCATACATCTGATACAGTCACAATATATGTCGTAGTGCTTGCAGGAGAAACAGTAATGGATGAGCCAAAACCTGCAGTGATATCATTCCACTGATAAGAATAAGGGGAGATTCCATTGGCAGCGCTGACAGACACAGGAGCTGAACCGGAGCATATTGTCACATCACTTGATGCTGTTACGATCAGGGGATTATTATCTTTGATAGTTACCTGAACAGTTTCCATATTACATGCAGATGTCGGAACCTGCAAAATCACAGTTTCGTATCCTTCACTTACACCGTCATAAGACGGATTAATAGTAATTGATGCGTTATCCTGGCCTGCAGGAACTGTTATACTACTTGGAATAGAAGAATAGTCAACACCATTCGTTGCACTGCCGCTGATCGTATAATTAATAGTATAAGGACTGGTCAAAGGTGAAGGAAATATAAATTTTATTTTTGCAGTACTGCATCCTTCTATAGCAAATGTATCTATGGCAGGCGAAAAAGATTTCTGAACTATGAAAGGAGGAGGTGAAGAAAAACTGTTTTTTTCAAGAAAAACGTCTGAATCATAAATATGATCACCTGCATCACCGATTGCTATTTTTATGTGATAACTCTGACAAGGCACTACATTGCATTTTGCCGTTAAAACAGTTGTGAATCCATCAAATTGTATTGTCGAACCACCAATATTATTAACATAATACTGCGGATAGGACGGAATAACATTATTTACATTATCAATAGAAACAGGAAGAGAAGTGCCGGGAATAACAGCAACATTTTTGTTTGCATAACTACCTCCTGACGGATTAGGCCCGCTTATAAAAAAACCAAATACATCATTATAAGGAGAACTTACCCATTCCGGATACTCTTCTGAGCCGAATATATAATTGAACCTGACCGTATCTGACATGGGAATGAAGTCAAATTGCAGAACAGAAGCGTCATATATAGTATAACCTGGAATCAGAGAAGCCAGCTGTGCATCACTGCCATAACCTGTGTTTATTCCTTTACTGCCGCTGTTATTAGGGCCTTTTGCATCAACAACATCTCCTGATGACAACATAATGCCAGCGGCCAAACCCAGATTGGTTGATGAACCGCCATAAAATGTCCCTATCGAATTAGAATAGCCGGTATATGTAACATTGCTGACTACAACCCCTGTTCCTACAAGAACATTCTGAACCACGTCAGACGGAATTACAGAATTACTTACAATCAATTGTGCATTTACAAGTCCCCCTGTAAAAAACGAAGCCAAAAAAATAATAAACAACAATTCCTTTGGCTTCCATTCATTTTTCTTAAAATATGTATAGTTTTTCATAATATTTTTTATTTTTCAGGTCATTATTCGAATTTTATACCAATATAATATTTATTTTACCATTTGTCAAGTAAAAACAAATATTTTTTTATTTTTAAGCTGTTTTATTGGATTTTATTGCTTATTTGTCTGTATTTCGTATTAATACACATATATGTTTTTTTTATTATCAATCAAAAAACCTGTATTTTTTTTATTTGTGTGTTATTAAAAATTCCTGTAGGTTTGTTTTTATTTTTTAAGATAATTAATACCAAAATCTGATAGAACATGTCAAAATTCAAGTCTGTTAAAAAAGTCACTACTCATGTCTTACAGGAAATGAAGGAAGAAGGGGAGCCTATTGCAATGCTTACCGCTTATGATTATTCTATGGCGAAAATACTTGATAATGCAGGCATTGATGTTATACTGGTAGGGGATTCAGCTTCCAATGTGATGGCAGGACATAATACCACGCTTCCTATAACACTTGACCAGATGATATATCATGCTTCATCAGTAATGCGGGCTACATCAAGGGCATTGGTTGTCGTTGACCTGCCTTTCGGGACATACCAGGGAAATTCAATAGAAGCTTTACATTCTGCTATAAGAATAATGAAAGAGTCAGAAGCTAATGCTGTCAAACTTGAAGGAGGCAAAGAAGTTATCGAATCTGTAGACAGGATATTATCAGCAGGAATACCTGTAATGGGGCACCTGGGACTAACTCCCCAGTCCATATATAAATTCGGCACATATGCAGTAAGAGCCACTGAAAAAGAAGAAGCACAAAAACTGATCGAAGATGCAAAACTTCTGGAAAATGCAGGATGCTTTGGTATCGTACTGGAAAAAATCCCTGCAAAGCTGGCTGTTCAGGTAACAAAAAGATTGAAAATTCCTACCATCGGCATCGGTGCAGGAAAAGGTGTTGACGGACAAGTGCTGGTCCTGCATGACATGCTTGGGATAAATACAGACTTCTCTCCAAGATTCCTCAGAAGATACCATAACCTGTATAATGAGATCAAAAAGGCAGTGGGTTCATATATTAAAGATATAAAGACGAAAGAATTTCCTAATGAAACCGAGCAATACTAAAACAATTATCAATAAATGATTAGTCTATCTGAGTTCGAAAAAAGTATTCTTTACGAGGATAATCATATCATTATAATAAATAAAAAACCTTCCGAAATAGTGCAGGGTGACAAAACGGGCGACAAACCCCTCAGCGAAAAAGTCAAAGGATACATCAAAACCAAATATAACAAGCCGGGAAATGTTTTCACAGGTGTTGTACACAGACTGGACAGGCCTGCAAGCGGAGCAGTGATATTTGCAAAGACAAGCAAAGCTCTTGCAAGACTCAACGAAATGCTCCGTAATAAAGAGATTGATAAAACATACTGGGCTGTGGTAAAGAACAAACCTCCGAAAGAAAAAGAACACCTTACCGCTTTCCTGAAAAAAAATCAGCAGGAAAACAAATCTTATATTGTTGATGAAAATGTTAATGGTGCTTTGAAAGCAGAGATGGAATATGAGATCATAAATAGATCTGAAAATTACTACCTGCTGCAGATAAAACTTTTCACAGGGAGGCACCATCAGATAAGAGTGCAGTTGTCATCTGCCGGCTGCCCGATAAAAGGAGATGTCAAATACGGATTTGCACGGACAAATGATGACGCATCCATACACCTGCACGCAAGAGAGATTGAATTCATCCATCCTGTAAAAAAAGAAAAAATCCACATCATCGCCCCTGCTCCGGATGAATCATTATGGAATGTCTTGTCCTGAAATTTTACCAAATTCTCAACCAAACCTACCAAATACTAACTCAAACCCGCCAAATACTAATTGACCCTTGACTTTTGACCTTAATGTTTGTAGTATTGCAATAAATAGCTATTTGTTGACAGGTAAGGTTTTACCGTATCTCAATAAATATTTGATAAAAAAAGAATAAATTAATTTTAATTCGGATAATGAATCTTAAAATGAAAAATACAATATTCATTACAATTTTATTTTCCTTAATTTATGATTTATCAATTGGGCAAAAAACAATTGACACAACATATTTTAACAGAAAATGGGGGGAAACAAATGAGAAACACTATAAATATTTCAGGGTTTCAAAAAAAACAGATTCGGTTTACCTGGCAACATTTTATTACAAAAATGGTAAAGTTAAATCTAAAACGACTTACATATCGCTTAAACCAGAAATACTAGACGGGCCTTATATCCGTTACAAAAAAAGTGGTAAAATCAAAGACTCTGTTTTGTATTCTCATTGCATGTATGACAAAGGTGAATATAAAAAACAACATAAAATGCTTTATAATGCTATCAGGTATTCAGATAAAAACAA